>JANYDX010000339.1 GCA_025363395.1 Verrucomicrobiota bacterium | reverse complement strand
GCGAGAGCCAGGCGCGCGCGCGTCTGAACCACCACAATCAAAGCGACCAGAGCGAGAATTATCAGCGACCAGCCGCCATAACTGGCATAATAGCCGGCCCACGTTTGCATGCGCCCGAGCCACGCGGGGAGCAATGCGGTGTCGCCCGCCACGGCCAGTGCGCTGTAACGGTCCAGCTTGCTCCCCAGCGCCAGCCAACCGGGGCCAAGGCTCGCCAGTGGAATAATTGCCCCGAGGGCGATTTGCACGGCGCGGTAATCCAGCAAGGGACGAGCCGCGTCATGTCGGACTGCCCAATAGATCAGGGCCAGCCAGGGCAACGCCAGTGCGGCGGAAATTTTTAGGAGAAAAGCAGTGCCGAACAAAACTCCCGCGCCCACAAACCACGCCCAGCTGAGCCGTTGGCCGGACTGCAATGTCCCGGTGGTGAACAGGGCGACTGTCCCGGCGAGCAGGGCGGCGATGAAGGGATCCTGCAGGGCGAGCCGCTCGTGAAAAACGGCCAGCGGCAGGAGCGCCCAAAACAACATGCCGCACAGTGCGGCCATTTTTCCGGCCAGTTGGTACAAGCTCCAGCCGAGGGCCATCACGGTGACCAGACCTGCGCCGGCTGACATGATCCGTGCGATTTCCAGCGCGTGAGCCGGGGCCCAGCCAGCCGGTTTAAAGAGCCAGATCAAACCGGGCCGGCCTTGCGCCAGCGGCTCGAAAGCCACGCGTACGCGCGCGTCGAGCGCGGTCAGAATGTTTGCGCCCTCGTCGACAAACGGCTCAGGACCGCCAATGTTGCGCAATCGCAGCCACGCAGCGAGGAGCACGGGTACTGCGCTCCAAATCCAAAATGGAATCCGGTGGGCGCGGGGAGGGGCGGGGAACATCTCCGGTGAATTTCAATGGGAGCAGGGAACGAAGTTAAGCCTATTGTCTGGAAACGGAGTTTACAGCCGTGGAGCGGTCTCACTTGCTGGCAGCGTGCTTTCCGACCTGCTTGATACTCTCGGCCTGGCTCACCCGTTGACTTACCTCTGCGTGTTCCTAGCGATTTCGCTGCTGATGATGTGGCGGCTGGAGGCGATGTTGGCGCACGGCCTCGAAGGCACCGCGCTGGGCACGCTCATCATGCCCTACTGCTCGGGGCTCGGTAATTTGATTTTCGTCTGGATCATGATTTCGCACCGCGGTTCGCCGCGCGAGGTGCTGACCAACTGCCTCGTGAACAATGTCACCAATCTAACCCTGCTCCTGGGTCTGCCCGCATTATTCTGGGGCCTGGCGGTCATCCCCGTGAAAGTTGCGGCCGGCGGCAAAGGGAAAAAGCCCGTGCGTCCGGCCAAGTCCGTCAAGGGCGGCGGCACAGAAAGCCAGCTCAACCGTCTCTCGCTGCTGCTCACGCTCGCCGCCGTGGTGTTTTTCACCGGCGCGGTGTGGGCCCTCGGTCGCGATGGGAAACTTGATCAGACGGACGGACTGATCCTCATCGGACTGTTCCTTTTCTGGCAGTGCTTTCAGGTATTCGACGTGCTCAAGCACAACGTTCGCCAGCGGGTTTCCCTCGGGTTGATGTTCTATGTCGATCTGCTGGTCGTGCTGGCTTGTGCGTACGTGATGTACGAAACCATCGACTGGCTGGTCACGTGGCTCTCGGCGCAAAAAAGCGGGTTTATCAGCCGGGATAATCTCGGCTGGCTGACCGGCTGGCTGATGGTGCTGCCCAATGCCATGCTGGCGCTTTACTGGGGTTGGAAGCGCCGCGCGGATGTCGTCTATACCTCGCAAGTGGGCGATGGTCACATCTGCATTCCGCTTTGCCTCGGCTTGTTTGCGCTGGTGAAACCGCTGCCGGTGACGGCATTTTTTCAATCCGGTCTGATAATTCTACTCGGATCGACGGTGGTCCATGGAATTCTCCTGTTGCTGACGGGAGGACTGCCCCGCTGGGCGGGTGCGTTGCTGACTGTCGCGTACGGATGGTTTGTGTGGCAGGGGTTGTTGCGCTGAAGTTCCGCCTGCGCCGCCGGCCTCGCTTCCGCCTTACACCAACGGATCATCCCGGAATTTTCCGCTCAGGGCGACGAAGGGTTTTTGTGCTTCAAGCCACAGTGGACTCTGCCGGATCTCCTCGATGGACTTCGCGGTGTTGTTGCAAAAAAGATAACTCGCCGGACCGAGGCGAATGCAGGCGTCCAAGCCGGTCCCGATCGCGCCCGGAGCGAAGGCGAAATCGCCCACGGCCATGGTTCGCTGGTTCAATTCCGCTCGCAAGGGGACGATGTCTTCCTTGAATTTTTTCTGATAGGATTCCGCGCGCGGACCATCGTACGAGAGGATGGCGTTTTGGTCGCTGGAAATTTTAACCAGGATCCATTCGTCGAAAATCGGCTTCGAGTAGAGCGCGGTCATGCGCCCGAGGGTATGGGAGATTGCGGTGCGGGCGTCAGCGAGATTCATGGCTGGGAAATTGCAGCATTTTTGGGTCAGGGCGGAGGGCGAGGCCAGCAGATTATACCGGTCGAGCGGATTTTACGGACCGCTCACGAATGGCCCGCGTTGCCAAAGAGGACTGTCCGCTGAAACTCTATTTGCGCCGGCGGATGATCGGCGCGATTTTGCCGGGGTTATGGTTACCCCAAAAGTTGTTCTCGGGCGGGTCGTCCCCCTCGCTCTGTTCTTGGTCGGTGGCTTGTCGGCGGCGGAAACGGTCTGGCGGCCCCTTTTCAATGGACGCGATCTCACCGGCTGGGAAACCTTCATGACCAAACCGGATCCGTCGTGGGACGTGCCCGGCTTGAAACGTGACGCCGCCGGGAAATACCTCGAACCGATCGGCAAAAACCGCGACCCGCTGAAAGTATTCAACATCGAGAACGTGGAAGGCCATC
>JANYDX010000298.1 GCA_025363395.1 Verrucomicrobiota bacterium | reverse complement strand
CATGGCGACGCAAAATCCCGTCGAACAGGAAGGCACGTACCCCTTGCCCGAAGCGCAAACCGATCGCTTCCTCTTCAAGCTCCTCGTCGACTACCCTTCCGCGCAAGAAGAGTCCCTCATGATGGAAATGTGGGGCCAGGTCACCAAGCAGCCGGAAGTCAGCGCCGTTTCTTCCGGCGAGGAACTCCTAGAACTCCGCGCCCAAGTGGACGCCATTCACGTTTCTCCGGCCGTCCAAGCCTACATTCTGGCCTTGGTCCGCGGCTCGCGCGAACTGGCAGCCCAGCCCGAAGGCGCGGCGAGTGGGACCAAACGCCTGTTGAATTTCGGCGCATCGCCCCGCGCCTCCCTCGCTCTTTTCCAAGCGGGCCGCGCTCTCGCCTGGCTCCGCGGCGGCGACTATGTTTCCCCCGCGCTGATCCAGGAAGTTTTCCACGACGCCCTCCGCCACCGCGTCGGCCTGACCTACGAAGCCGAGGCCGAGGGCCTTTCCTCCGACAAGATTCTCGACCAGGTGCTGGCGCGCACCCCGGTCCCCGCCAAGGCCTGAGCTTGGCAAATCACAAACGCCAAAATTCCACTATTCAAATCGATCCCATGACAGAAAAGCCCAGGACTGCCGCTTGGCTTCACGTGGATTTTAGTGGTTCGGATTTTTTTGGAGTTTGCCCATTGGCCTTTGGAATTTAGCCGTCGATGCCCGCCACCAATCAAACGCCCGCCTCGCTGGTCACCTCCCAGCTCGCCCTGCTGAAGCAGCTCGAGTGGCGGGTGCGCCATGCCGTGGAAAACGTACTCAACGGCGAATACCGTTCCGCTTTCCGCGGGCGAGGCATGGAGTTCGATCAAGTCGTCAAATTCACCTTCGGCGATGACATCCGCGACATCGATTGGAATGTCACCGCGCGGCTCGGCGAACCGTATCGTAAGAAATTCGTGGAGGAACGCGAGGTCTCCTTGCTACTCGTCTTCGAAGACAGCGTGAGCCTGCAATTCGGCTCCGGCGCCCAATCCAAACGCGAGGCGCTGCTCGAGCTCGCGGGACTCGTCATGATGCTCGGCGCCGTCAACCGCGACCGGGTCGGCTTCCTCCATGCCTCCCCCGACGGCTACAAATTGCAAGAGCCGGTCCGCGGCCGCGGCCAGATTTTGCATGCCGCCGCCGCCCTGCTCGGCCAGCCGGCGCCGTCACTCGAAAGCAATCCGGCCGCTGCGGCCGCCGGAGAAATCGAAAATCGAGAAACGAAAATCCAGAATTCTTTTATCCCCTGGCGCCTGCTGGCCAAGGCTGCGCCGCGGCACAGTATCATGATCTGGCTCGGCGATTTCCCACCTCGCGTTGAACCGGAGGGTTGGAGCGTGCTCTCCCGGCGTTACCAGACCATGGGCTTTCGCGTCGATGATCCGTGGGAACACTCCCTGCCCCATGATCGGGTGCTCACGGCCTACGACCCGGTATCCGGCCGGCTCGTCACCCTTAACGGCACCTCCTCCTCCCAGCGCGCCGCCCACGCCGAATGGGTGCAACAACGCGACGCGGCTTTCCGCGCTATCTTTCCCGATCCGTTGAGCCGGCTGGTGGTCGGCACTGAACAAAACCGGCTCGACGCACTCGTGCGATTCTTCCACGCCCGCATGGCTTCCGGAAAACGCCGCTGACGGCGAAAAATCAAAAGCCAATGTTCAAAGGCCAAAACAATCAGAGAAATTCGGCGCGCATATTCGTCCTGCGATATTTGTCATTTCCTGACCATTGGTTTTGGGATTTGGGAATTTCACGCTGATGCTTCCCGCCAACTACACTTTCCACGATCCCTGGTGGCTCCTCGCCTTGCTGGCGCTGCCGCTGTTGATGTGGGTGCGCGGCCGGCGCGGCGCGCCGGTGCTGATCGTGCCCTTTGCCGCCTCATGGCACCGCCCGTCGATTATTCCGAGCTCGCGCTGGCCCGCCGTGCTCGCCCTGGCGGGATTGGTCCTGCTGATTGTCGCCCTCGCCCGCCCGCAGATCGTCGAGGACAAACGTGAAGTGAAACAGCAGGGCTACGACCTCATGCTCGCGATCGATCTTTCCGGCTCGATGCTCGCCGAGGATTACGAACGCGGCGGTGAACAGATCAACCGTCTGCAGGCGATCAAGCCGGTGATCCAGGCGTTTATTTCCCAACGCAGCAATGACCGCATCGGCCTCGTGATTTTTTCCGGGCGCG
>JANYDX010000288.1 GCA_025363395.1 Verrucomicrobiota bacterium | reverse complement strand
CAATCTCGCAGTCGCCGGCGCCCAGGGCTTTGTGATTTGCACACCCGACGTCCGCCTCGGGCCCGCCATCATGTCGCGCGCCAAACAGCGCGGCCTCAAGGTCGTCATCGTCGACGACCAATTCGTCTCAGACGGCAAGTTTATGACTGAGGTCCCCTACGTCGGCATGTCCGCTTCGCGCATCGGCACCAAACAGGGCGAAACCCTCGCCGCCGAAATGAAAAAACGCAGCTGGCCCATGGGCGAAACCGCCGTCTGCGCCATCACCTTCGAGGAACTCGACACCGCCCGCGAACGCACCGACAGCTCCATCGCCGCCCTGAAAGCCGCCGGTGTTCCCGCTGACCGCATTTTCAAAGCCGCCCAAAAAACCACCGACATCCCCGGCAGCTTCGACGCCGCCAACGTGCTATTGACGCAACATCCCGAAGTGAAGCGCTGGCTGATCCTCGGCATGAACGACAGCGCCGTGCTCGGCGCCGTTCGCGCCATCGAAGCGCGCGGTTTCACCGCCGACACCGCCGTCGGCGTGGGCATCAACGGCACCGATTGCATCGACGAACTTCGCAAGGCCAAGCCCACCCCGTTCTTCGGCTCCATGCTCGCTTCCGCTCCCGGCGAAGGCTTTGCCTCCTCCGAAATGCTCTACAAATGGATCAAGGACGGCACCATGCCCCCGCTCGACACCCGCTCGGAAGGCATGCTGATCACCCGCGATAATTTTGAAGAGGTCCTCAAACGCGAAGGCATTCTTCCCTGAGCAATACCATTGGCCGGTAGATCCGTGTAGGGCCGGCGCTTGCGCCGCGCCTCGGCCTTCGCAAGCAGAGGCCCTACAATTTGGTTCAGCAAAAACGCTAACCACCCTACGCCCAACACCGTCTCCGTGAGCGCCGTTCCCCCGCCTTACCTCGTTTTCGAGGACATCACCAAGACTTACCCGGGCGTCACCGCCCTCGCGGGAGTCAGTTTCGGCGTCTGCATCGGCTCGGTGCATGCGCTCATGGGGGAAAACGGCGCCGGCAAATCCACGCTGCTGAAGGCCCTGAGCGGCGCGCACGCGCCCACGACCGGCCAGCTCCGCATCGGCGGTGCACCGCATGTTTTCCAATCCACCGCCGACGCCATGGCGGCCGGCGTCGCAGTTATTTACCAGGAGCTGCATCTCATCCCCGAGATGACTGTCGCGGAAAACATCTACCTCGGCCATCTTCCTGCCCGCCACGGTCTCGTGAATCGCACGCAACTGCGCGAACAGGCCGCCGCGCAACTGCGCCGGCTCGGGGAGGACATCGATCCGGATACCAAGCTCGCGCACCTCCCCATCGGTCAACGACAGATGGTGGAAATTGCCAAGGCCCTCAGCCGCGGCGCGAAGGTCATCGCCTTCGACGAGCCCACGAGCAGCCTATCCGCTCGCGAAATCGACAAGCTCTTCAACGTCATCCGCGATCTCCGCGCGCAGGGTTGCGTGATTCTCTACGTGACTCATCGCATGGAGGAAATTTTCAAACTCTGTGACGCCTGCACCGTGCTCCGCGACGGCCGCCATGTGCGCACGCACGAGACCCTGGCCGGCGTCACCCCCGCGATCCTCGTGCAGGACATGGTCGGTCGCGATATTGCCGACGTCTTCGGCTACTCCTCCCGCCCGCACGGCGCGCCCGCTCTGGAAATCACCGGCGTAAAAGGTCGCGGCGTGACCGAGCCCATTTCGCTCAACGTGGCCCAAGGCGAAATTCTCGGTCTGTTCGGACTCGTCGGCGCAGGCCGCACGGAATTGTTGAAACTCTTATTTGGCGCCGAGCCCATGACGGCGGGCTCAGTGAAAGTCCACAGCCAACCGGTGCCTCTGCGCACGCCGCGCGACGCGATTGGCGCCGGACTCGTGTATTGCACGGAAGACCGCAAGAAGGAGGGCATCGTGCCCATTCTCTCCGTGATGGAAAACTGCAATCTCAGTGCGCGCAACGCGCACGTCCGGTTCGGTGGCATCATCAACGAACGCTGGGAAAATGCCAACGCGCGCCAGCAGGTCGATTCCCTCAACGTCAAGACGCCCTCGCTCACCCAGCTGATCAAGCACCTCTCCGGTGGCAATCAGCAGAAGGTGATCCTCGGCCGCTGGCTCTCGACGAAGATCCGTGTGCTGCTGCTCGACGAGCCCACCCGCGGCATCGACATCGGCGCGAAGAGCGAGATTTACCAGATCATCTTCCGCCTGGCTCGCGAGGGAGCGGGCATCATCGTCGTATCGAGCGATCTGCCCGAAGTGCTCGGACTCGCCGACCGCGTCGCCGTTATGCGCGAAGGCGCCATCTCCGCCGTGTTCAACCGCGCCGACGCCACCCCGGAACGCGTGCTCGCCCAAGCTTTGCCTCTCGAAAAATCCTCCGTCGCCTGATCATGAGTTCGCCCACCGGAAAACCCGCCTCGCCCATTCTCGCCCTGCTCGACCGCGCCGGCATGCAGCTGATCCTTGGAGCGCTCATCCTGGTCTGCTGGCTGAGCGTCCGGAACTTCGGCTCGCCCGAGAACATCATGAACCTGCTGCTGCAGGTTTCCACCGTCGGCATCGTGGCCACGACGATGTTGTTCTGTCTCGCCTCGGGCAATTTCGATCTCTCGGTCGGCACGCTCATCCCCGCCGGCGGGGTGCTTTGCGCGCTCGTGCTGCGTCACGGCGGCAGTCTGGCGCTCGCCACCGCAACGGCGCTCGCCTTCGGCGCGTTCGTCGGACTCGTCAACGGCATCGTGGTCGCCCGCTTCAAGATCAACCCGCTTATCACCACGCTCTCGACCATGATGATGGTGCGCGGGGCCGCGTTCGTTTTCGCCGACGGCAAATCCATCGGCATCGCCAACGAGACCATGCTCAACCTGGCCAATGCGGCGTTTCCCGTGATTCACAGCAGCTCGGGCCGGGTGCTGTTTCAAATCACCCTGCCGGTCTGGATCTGCCTCGGGCTGTTCGCCCTCTTCGGATTTATTCTGCAGCGCACGACCTTCGGCCGCAACACGCTCGCCATCGGTGGCAACGAGGAAGCGGCGCGCCTCGCCGGGATTAATGTCACCAAGGTCAAGATCACCATCTTCACGATGCAGGGCATCGTGGCGACCCTCGCGGGCGTGCTGCTCGCCGCGCGGCTCGGCATCGGCGACCCCAAGACGGCGCAAGGCAGCGAGCTGTCCATCATTTCCGCGTGCGTCCTCGGTGGCGTTTCCCTCAGCGGCGGTATTGGCCGCATGAGCTACGTGATCGCGGGCGTGTTTATCATGGGCATCGTCGAAAACGCGATGAACCTCCTCAACATCGATTCGTTCTACCAATACATCGTGCGCGGCGCCATTCTCCTCGGCGCCGTCATGCTCGACCAGCTCAAGCAGCGCCGTTGAATCCGGTGTCGCGCGAAGGGTGCGAAGGACGCGAAGGCCCGATCAGTTGATGCAGAGGGATGCGGCCTCCCGACGCGTTTTCATTTAAGGTGGGCTGCACTGATCGCAATCAGCCTTCACCTCCATGAGTTTGGCCCGGAAGATACCTTCGCTCCCTTCCCACCCTTCGCAAGACAACCCGCTTGCCACTTTCCCCGGCACCCACACCCTCACTCCATCGCCATGCTCACCGAACTGAAACGCGAAGCCTACGAGGCCAATCTGCTTCTGCCAAAGCATGGCCTGATCAATCTGACCTTCGGCAACGCCAGCGCCCTTGACCGGGCCAAAGGCATCTTCGCGATCAAGCCCAGCGGCGTGGACTATGCCGTGCTCAAGGTTTCCGACATGGTGCTCGTCGACCTCGAAGGGAAAAAAGTGGAAGGAAAACTCAATCCGTCATCCGACACCCCTAC
>JANYDX010000284.1 GCA_025363395.1 Verrucomicrobiota bacterium | reverse complement strand
CTTTCAAAGCCAGCTTGCGCCGCAACGCCGCAATCTCGTCCGGCTTTTGCGCCGCCAACACCGCGCCGTAGTCGGCCGCGTCGCACACCACGGTCACGCTTTCGTGGTTTTTCGCGGCGCTGCGCAACATCGACGGTCCGCCAATGTCGATGTTCTCGATCGCTTCCCCAAATTCCACGTGCGCCTTCGCCACCGTCTGCTCGAATGGATAAAGGTTAACGACCACAAGATCGATCAGTTCAATGTCGTTTTGTTTTGCCTGAGCCAGATGGTCGGGCTTGTCCCGCCGGCAGAGTAGTCCACCGTGGATTTTGGGGTGCAAGGTCTTCACGCGCCCCTCCATGATTTCGGGAAAACCCGTGTGCTGGCTCACCTCGGTCACCGGCAATCCGGCTTCCGCCAGAAGTTTCGCCGTGCCACCGGTCGAGAGCAGCTTGTAGCCGTGCTGGCCAACCAGGGCCGTGGCAAAATCCACGAGACCGCGTTTGTCACTGACCGAAAGAAGCGCGAGCTTTTGCATAAACACTGCTTTTGTGTGGGACCCATTTTCCACGGCAAGTCGAAAGCCCGGAATTAAGGCTCACTTTATCGTGTATTTCATTCCTCCGCTTGTTTCTACTGCCAGATCCGATGACTGCCTCCCTCGAACTGCCTGGCTTGCGCGTTGAAATCGACAAACTGGTCTATCGTCACGGCGGAGAGCAGCTGCCACCCGACCGACCCCACGCCTTCATTTATTACCTGACGATTCGCAATGACTCGGACCGGACCGTTACTCTACTCGGCCGCAAATGGGTGGTGGAACACTCCGATGGCACCCAGCTAGTGGTCGAAGGCGACAAAATCGTCGGCGAAACGCCCTGTCTCTCGCCGGGCGCCCACTTTTCGTACAACAGTTATCACGTCACGGCCTGCGACGCCCGCGCGCATGGCAGCTTCCACGGCCATGACGAGAACGGCCGGCGTATTTTTGTCCGTATTCCGCCCTTTGCCCTGCACATTCCGGAATAATCTGCCATCGGGAAACGTAGCCTTGCACCCGCCTGCGCTGTCCCGCTTTCTCCTTTTCACTTGATGAAGATTATCGACCTTAACAGTGGCGGCGGGATTGGCGCCAATTCAATGTACGTTCAGTTGGGAGATTTCCACCTGGTCATCGATAGCGGACTGAACCCCAAGAAGGTCGGCCGAATCGCCGCTCCGGATCTTCGTCCGCTGCAGGGGGTGAAACTTGATCTGATCATCATCACCCACTGCCATTTGGATCACATCGGTTCGCTCCCGCTCCTCATGCGCGCCAATCCGAATACGCCCGTGATCATGACCCTGCCCAGCCGCATGCTGATCGAGCGCATGCTGCACAATTCCTCCAACGTCATGGTCCGCGAGCGCGAGGAAAAGGGCATCACCGAGTATCCGCTTTTCACCCACGACGAAATCGACCGCGCGGCTCCACGGATGTTTCCCCAGGCGTTCGGACACCCCAAGAAATTCTCCGGGGCGCGCGACGAGATCGAGTTCACCTTCCACCCCGCCGGCCACGTCGCCGGCGCAGCGGCCGTTGAAATCGTGCACAAACACCGCCGCATTCTGTTCACCGGCGACGTTCTCTTCACCACCCAGCGGATTCTGGACGGCGCCCGGCTGCCTTCCGGCCATTTCGACACAATCGTCACCGAGACCACCCACGGCGCCACCGAAAAACCGCCGGGCAATGTGCGTTCGCGGGAAATGATCCGGCTGATCGACACGATCAACGCGACCCTTCAGCGCGGCGGCTCCGTGCTCATTCCTGTTTTCGCCCTCGGTCGCATGCAGGAAGTCCTCGCGATCCTCCATGACGCCAGGAAGTTCAACCGGCTGGCCCCTGCGCCCGTGTTCGCCTCCGGCCTGGGCATGGATATCTGCGACTACCTTGACGACATTTCCAAAAAAACCGGCCTGGTTCATTTCACGCGCACGATTTTGAAGGACCTCAAGGTGAAGAAATCCCCGCGGGATATTGTGCCCGGCAAGGAGCCGCACACGCAGGGCATTTACGTGGTCAGCAGTGGCATGTTGGTCGAAAAAACCGCCTCATACACCCTCGCCTCCAGTCTGGCCGGAAGCGCCAAGCACAGCATCTGCTTCGTCGGCTATTGCGATCCCGATACTCCCGGCGGCCAGTTGCTCGCGGCGAAGAATGGCGAGGAGTTTCTTTTTGACGCGGTGAATGTGAAGACCCGGATCCGCGCGCAAATCGAGCGTTTCGAATTTAGCGGCCATGCTTCGCGGGACGAACTGCTGAACTACGCCGTGCAATGCAATCCCCGCTCCGTTGTCCTCACGCACGGCGACCCGCCTGCCCGGGCCTGGTTTGCCGAGCAGCTCGCGGTAAAACTGCCCAACGCCAAAGTTCTCGATCCGGTCCCGCTGCAGACGTATCAGGTCTGACCACATCCGAATCAAGGCAACAACCTTTCCGCAGAGATCGGCCAGTCACACCTATAGCCGAGATGGCAGCATGAGTTTTTCTGACGGGATCACTTCGCGGGTTGAGTGGTTGCCCAGCCCCACATTTGCTCCGTGTGATTCGGATGAACCAACAAATATGCATCGGCTACTTTGCGGGAGACTCGATCGACGCCTCCACATAGTCGACCGGTGCAGGATCAATCAGTGAGGTGGCAACCTCCAGACTGATGGATTTGACGATCACTAAACCACTTTGAGCCGGAGCTGGTGAGGTCGATTGAAACCGCAACTGATGCAAACTTTCACCCGTCGGCACAAAAAGCTCCCAACGCTTCCACCCCGGCGCCGACAAAACTGTACGCTGCGTTCGGCCGGTGGCATTTGTCAGCTCGACCCTGCAACCAGCGGTGGGATATAAAGGAATAAACGCCAGATCCAGCCAGACTCGACGGGGAGACGGCGCGTTGGAAACCCGCGTCACAATAAAATCCAAGGTTGAGCCGCCCACATAATATCTTCCTGGCAGTCCCGTGGCGCCAGTCTCTACGGCCCCGTTCACTGCCACAAGCGGTGCAGGCTCATACCCGATCACCGGACCTGTTCGAACAGGATCGAGCCACCAGAGTTGTTCATCTGGCTTTAACCAACGCCTGAAACCGTAGGTTTCTGTGGGAACAACTCTG
>JANYDX010000255.1 GCA_025363395.1 Verrucomicrobiota bacterium | reverse complement strand
CATCGCGAGGGTCCGCGCGCGCGCCAGCCGTTCGTCACCCTCAATTGCGCGGCGCTGCCCGAGACCCTGGCCGAGTCGGAATTGTTCGGCCATGAACGGGGCGCATTCACCGACGCGAAACAGGCGCGCATCGGCCTGTGCGAAGCGGCCGACGGCGGCACGCTTTTCCTCGACGAGATCGGCACGCTCGGCTCCGCCTCGCAGGCCAAGCTGCTCACCGCTCTCGACGGCGGCGCAATCCGGCGGCTGGGTGGCATGTGGGAAATTCCCGTGGACGTGCGCTTCATTGCCGCCAGCAACCGGCCGCTGGCGGAACTCGTGCGCGAGGGTTTGTTTCGCGAGGATCTTTATCACCGCCTGAATCTGCTCCACCTCACGCTGCCACCACTGCGCGAACGCGGCACCGATCTCGTTCCGCTCGCCCGCCAGCTGCTTTCCGAAATTGCCGCCCGGCACCGGCTGAAGGGGCTCAAGATTGCGCCGGAAGGCGAAGCACGTCTGCTCACCCAGCGCTGGCCGGGCAACGTACGCGAACTCGCGCACGAGATCGAGCGCGCGGTGATTTTTGGCGCCGGTGCTCCCCTCGATTTCGCTTCGCTCGGCGGACCCGTCGGCCTGCCCGCCGGCAGCTGGCGCAATCCCGCGTGGCGGCTGCCTGAAACGGGATTCTCCCTCGACGCCATGACCAGTGAAGTCATCGCCGAAGCGCTGCGCGAAACGGGCAATAATGTCACCGCCGCCGCCCGTCGTCTCGGCGTCACCCGTGATTTTATCCGCTACCGGCAGGCCGGCGAAAAATCCGGTTCGATCCAGACGGGATGAAAGCACCAGGGTGCCTTCACCCACTGCCACCCGTCCGAATGCGATAATCGTGGGTGCTATTTCCCAAAACAGTAGCCGGCCGATTTTCCATTTCCCCTCTCCTTTGACCCAATCAACTGTCACTCATGCCTTAATCTGTCTGTCCTGCATCATGGCACGTCTCACGCAATGAGTGGAGCGATGAAACCAAAACCCCGCATGACCCCTGTTAAGTCAATTCTCCTGTCCACCGCGCTTGGCCTCCTCGTCTTGCCATCGCTGTGTGTCGGCCGCTCGCCCATCGATGCGATCGTGGTGGCCGAGCGAACCAAACCAGGTGAGAAAGCCCCGGCTCCGTCGCCGCAACATCCCGTCTCCTACCTTGCCATCAATGGCGGTTACCTCGACTCAAGCGAGCCCGTCACCGAACTCAAACCTCCCACGCGCGACGAAATCGGGCACGGCTTGAAAACTGCGCTGGATTCCGCAGGCTATGAGACTGCGACGGCCCAGCATCCTCCCTCGTTGGTGGTGGTGTATTATTATGGCGAACTTGTCCCGCCCGCCGCCGTCCCCTTTACCGGCAACTTCCCCAGGTCAAATTCCTTTGATCATCCCGGCTCCTGGGGAATTTATTCCTTGGTCACGCCTAGTGCGTTGTTTCGGCGCTACGCCGAAAACCACCGGAAATATTCGGGGGGAGGGGGATTTTTTCCAGAGTTAAGCGGGATGCGCGATTTCGACGAGTATTCCCATGAATCGCGCTATTTTGTCATCGTATCGGCCTACGATTGCAGCGATTTCACTCAAAAAAAACCAACACTGCTCTGGTGGGTCAAGCTCAGTGCGCCGAAAACCAGCGGCGGAATCGACGATATTTTGCCGGCTCTGGCGAGTGCCAGCGGTCCGTACCTCGGACGCAATTTCAAAGACCGCCAGTTTTGTTCCGTCCCGCCTGCTGCGGATGCAGACCACCACCGCAATGCGACCGCAACTCCTCTGCCCCCGCCCGCAGTTGAAGGAAAAATCGATGCGGACTTTTTGCGGGACTATCTGCGCAGTGAACGGGCCACGATCTTCCTCGGCGCGCGGACGACCACGATAGACCAGGTCTTTGACTCAACGCCATCCGCCGAACAGTCATCGCTCCCGCCAACGCTGGCCCAAAGCATCGAGACGTATCAAAACGAAAAAACTGCCCTGCAGGAAGCGCTCACCGAAAAACTCAAGGAAGTGGATCCGGGCGCACCCATGCGCCGGGCCATTGACCGCTTTAACACGGAGAACGCCGGGCGTATTTCCCGGTTGGGCCAGACGCGGGAAGACATTCGCAGCCAGCTCGCCAAACTGGCCGCGGCCAGACCAAATTCCCCGGACAAATCGCTCGACCGGCTGCTCGCGGAATTTGCCACGGGCGTCCAGCAAATGGAGCCTGTATCCGATTCGGCCACACCGTGACCGCTTTTGATTCACCCGTGATCAGCCCGACTTTTTCAGCGCCATGACCCCGCAATCAACCCGCCTTGCGCCGATGACCATGCTCGCCGGTGTGGTGCTCATGGGGATTTTCGCCGGAATGGTCGTCCACTACCGTAGCACCTTGCGCGAGGAAGTGCGGCAGACAATTATCAACCGCGACGCCGCCGTGCTCTTTCCCGTCGCGCTGCGCCAACTGGCCCAAAGGGAAAGTGGCTCCGCCGCGGACACCACGGCCGGACTCCTGGCCGCCGTGCTCGAAACCGTGCAACAGAAAAACATGCTGGCCGTGGCGGTATTCGATGCGCAAGGCCGCACCCTGCAATACGCGCCAGATTCCCTGCTCTTTGCCGAGCTGCCGCTGGACGTCTACGCGCAGCTCCTCAAGTCGGAGCCGATCAGCCGTTATCATCCTGAGTTTCCCCTCGCGCGTTATTTTGGCGGAATCAAGCCCGCCGCCCATCAGCCGACCACGCCGGTGCTCGAGGTGCTGTTGCCGCTGCATGGTCGCGATCCGTCGAAAATCCTCGGCTTTGCCCAATATTATATCGACGCCCGCCCACTCGCCGGCGAGCTCACCATCATCGACGAACGC
>JANYDX010000244.1 GCA_025363395.1 Verrucomicrobiota bacterium | reverse complement strand
ATGCCGCCTTTGACCACATCTTTGAGGTGGATGACGCCGAGCACTTCGCGGCCATCGGCGACGACCAGGGGAGTACCGCCGCTGCGGGAGATCGTGTCGACGGCGTCAGTCACCGCGGCCGGGTAGGTGCCGCCCTGGGATTCAACCCAGGCTTTGACGTTGGCCGCGGCACCTTTGCGGATGGAGCGGATGCGGGGTGAGGGCGCGCCCCCCGCGGTTGAATCAGAGTCACCGAGGTTGACGCCGCTCATCCTGGTTTGGGCGGTGAACGGAACAAAGACGGCGTTTGACGCGGCCATTTCGCGGCCGCGGAGATTGAATTTCTCCTTGGCGAGGACGACGATGCTGCGGCCTTCCGGGGTCTCGTCGGCGAGTGAAGCGAGTTGCGCGGCGTCGGCGAGGCGTTCACGCGTGATGCCGGGTGCGGGCACGAAGTCGCTGGCCTGGCGGTTGCCGAGGGTGATGGTGCCGGTCTTGTCGAGAAGGAGCACATCGATGTCGCCGGCCGCCTCGACTGCGCGGCCGGAGGTGGCGAGGACGTTGCGCTGGAGAAGACGGTCCATGCCGGCGATGCCGATGGCACTGAGCAGGCCGCCGATGGTGGTCGGGATGAGGCACACGAGCAGCGCGATGAGCGTAGTGATCGAGAAGGCGGCGTTTGCGTAAATGCCGAACGGCTTCAGTGCGATGATGACGAGGAGGAAAATGATCGTGAGGGCGGAGAGGAGGATCGTGAGGGCGATTTCATTGGGCGTCTTTTGACGCGAGGCGCCTTCGACCATTGCAATCATGCGGTCGATGAACGTGTGGCCGGGTTCCGACGTGACGCGGATGACAATGCGGTCGCTGAGCACGCGCGTGCCCCCAGTGACGGCGCAACGGTCGCCGCCGCTTTCGCGCACGACGGGCGCGGATTCGCCGGTGATGGCGGATTCGTCGATGGAGGCGATGCCTTCGATGGCATCACCGTCGGCGGGAATGATATCGCCGGTTTCGCAGACGACGAGGTCGCCCTTGCGCAGATCGGTGGCGGCGGTTTTTTCCTCGCGGTTGTCGCGGAGCCGGCGGCCGAAAGTCTGGGTGCGGGCGCGCTTCAGCGTGTCGGCCTGGGCCTTGCCGCGGCCCTCGGCGACGGCTTCGGCGAAGTTGGCGAAGAGCACGGTGAAGAGGAGCCAGAGCGCGACTTGCAGGACGTACCCGAAAGGTTCTTTCGAGGTGAATAATTGTTCGAACGTCAGCAGCGCGCCGATCAGGGTAACAAACATCACTGGGTTTTTCAGCTGGGCGCGCGGATTGAGTTTGGTTAAGGCGTCAACGACGGCCTGCCGCAGGATCGCGCGGTCAAAAAGGGAGACGGCTTTGGTGCTCATGGAAACTGGGGGATCGAGGGAGTTCGCGTTATCCTTAACGCGCGGGTTGGATGAGAGTGGATATTCGTGGGGAGTGCAGCGGCGGGTGAGGGATAGCCTGCCTGCCTTAAAAAAGTGTGCCGGCTCGCATGAGGAAGTGTTCGACGATCGGGCCCATCGCCAGGCCGGGTAGAAAAGTGAGCGCGCCAACGAGCACGACGGTGCCGATGAGCAGGACGATGAAGGTGAGTCCTTCGACCTTGAAAGTGCCCGCGCTGGCCGGGACCAGTTTCTTGGAGGCAAGATTGCCCGCAAGCGCGAGGATCGGGACGATCGTCAAGAAGCGCCCGATGAGCATCGCGAAGGCGAGGGTGACATTCCAGTGCGGATTGCCATCGGCCGGATTGGCGGTGATACCGGCGAAGGCCGATCCGTTATTACCGACGGCGGAGCTGAAGGCGTAGAGAATTTCGCTGAAGCCGTGAGGTCCGGCGTTGTTGAGGCCGGCCTGGCCCCACGTCGAAATGCTGGCCCATGCCGTGCCGCCGAGAATGGTGGCGGAGAGGACAATCAACACGAGCATCACGAGCTTGATGTCGTAGGCCTGGATTTTTTTGCCGAGATACTCCGGCGTTCGCCCGACCATCAGGCCGGCGATAAACACGGCGAGAATCACGAAGATCAACATGCCGTAGAGGCCGGCGCCGACGCCGCCGAAGATGACTTCGCCGGTCTCCATGTTGAAGAGCGTCACGAGGCCACCGAGCGGCGTAAACGAGTCGTGCATGGCGTTGACGGCGCCGCAGGAAGCATCGGTCGTGATCGTGGCAAAGAGAGCAGAGTTGAAGACGCCGAAGCGGACTTCTTTGCCCTCCATGTTGCCGTCAGCGGCCGCGACCCCGAGTTGCTGGTGGATGGGATTGCCCGCGGACTCCGCTTTCCAAGCGATCAGCGCACCCGCGACAAACATGGCCGTCATCGCGCCCCACACCGCCCAGCCGTGGCGCTGGTTTTTCACCATGCGTCCGAGGTAGTAAGTGAGCGCGCTCGGGATCGCGAAGATCGAGAGCATCTGCAGAAAGTTGGACAGGGGTGTGGGGTTCTCGAACGGATGGGCGGCATTGGCGTTGACGTAGCCGCCGCCGTTCGTGCCGAGCATTTTGATGGCGACCTGCGAGGCCATGGGTCCTTGAACGATCGTCTGGGTGTCCACGGATTGATCGACGGTGACGGGAGTTTTTCCATCGGCCGCCCGAACGGGCTGGCCGGCGGCATCGAGCTTTGGAACTTGAATCGTGTAAGCGTCGTATGTCTTGGCGACGGTGTACGGCTTGAAATTCTGGATGATGCCCTGCGAAACGAGAAACAACGCAAAGACGACGCAGATCGGCACGAGCACATAATAAGTGGAGCGGATGACATCGACCCAGAAATTGCCAATGGTCTGGGCGGTCTGCCTGGCGATGCCGCGCACGAGGGCGGCGGCGATGGCGAGGCCGGCGGCGGCCGAGGTGAAGTTGTGAATCGTGAGCGCGACCATCTGGGAGAAATACGACATGGTCGTTTCGCCGGAATAGCTCTGCCAGTTGGTGTTGGTGGTGAAACTCGCGGCGGTGTTGAAAGCGAGATGCGGGGTCAGACCTGGCAACGCCTGCGGATTAAGCGGCAGATGGTCCTGATAGCGCAGGATGAAATAAGTGAACAGCAGTCCGACGAAGCTGAACGCCAGCAGTGCAAACGTGTATCCCATCCAGCCCTGTTCACGTTGTGGGTCGATGCCGCAGAGCCGGTAGGTCAGGCGCTCGATCGGGCGGATGACCGGGTCGAGCCACGTTTTGCCGCGGGTGTCGAGCACCTGCACCAGATGAAGCCCCAGCGGCTTGGTGATCAGCAGAAGGGCGCCGATGTAGAGGGCGAATTGGAACCAGGAGTTGGGATTGTTCATGGCGGGGGCCGGTTAAAATTTTTCCGGGCGGAGCACGGCCGCGGCCAGGTAGAGGAGGAGGCCGAGTGCGATCAGACCGATGACGGTGGTTTCCATAGCGGGTAAAGAGTTGAGGGAGTTGCGGGCTGGTGGCGGTTCAGCGCACTTTTTCGCAGAAAATCGCAAAGGCTGCGCTGAGAACGAAAAAGGCGGCGGAGACGGTGACAAAAATGAGATCGTTCATGGTGGATGGTTTCTTCCGGGGTTCCCGCCGCAACAAGTAGGTTGTCGCGGCGGCGGGTATCCGTTGAAATAGGTTCGTAGGATATCACGGGCCGGTCTTTCCGGCTAATAAAGGGTCGGCACTAATGCGTTAAGAAAGCATTAAGACGGAGCCAGGGCGTCGTCGTCGGACCGGCCGTTGGAATGAGTTTGTCAAACGATAAGCAGCTCTTTGGGACTTGGTGGCGGAGTGCTCTCACCCCGCGAGGCATGCGGGACTAAAGTGAAAATCAGCTGATGAGGGCATTTCGCCTTCAGTAAACTTTACAGAACAAACCAAGAGGACGTCGGAAAATCGTGCCGTGGTAGCCGCCCTCTCAGTCATTGTGAAGCCGGGGTCCACCCGTGGCGCGCGTTGCCTTCAATGCGCCACGGGTGGACGTTAATTCAAGCGGCTTTGTGATCGTGGGATTTTTCTTTCACGAGGAGGCCCAGCATGGAATCGAGCAGGCCGTTGCCTCCCGCGTTGCCGGTCACGGAGACGTCGGGGACGATGCGCACGTTCCGCTCGCCGACGGTTTGCATGAGCTGCATCAGGGTGTAGCTTTGTGCACCGAGAGCCTCGACGCCGGCGCGGTAGGCTTCGGCTTTCGCATTACCGGTGGCGCGAATGGCATCGGCCTCGCCGATGGCGCGGAGTTTGGTGGACTCAGCTTCACCGCTCGCAGAACGGATCGCGGACTGTGCGTGCAGTTCGGCGATGCGGACGCCCTGGTCGGCATCCACCATTTGCTGCTGGATGTTGGCGAGCGCGGTGGCCTTGACGAGTTCCTGGCGCTGGCGTTGGGCCGCTTCCTGCGTCTCGTAGGTTATCCTCTCCTCCTCGGCGATTTTCCGGTCGGTCTGGGTTTTCATCAACTCAGCCGGAGGCGTGATGTCGCCGATCAGCGTGTCGATGGCCTGCACGTCATAAGCAGCGAGCGCGGTGCGGATATGTTCCGACGCCTCGACCTGCCGGTCGCTGCGGGCGTTGAGGAAATCGAGCACGGTGTGGTGCTGCGCTGAATTGCGGAAATAATTTCCGACAATCGGCTGCAGTGCGTGATCGACGAGGTTCTGCATCGAACCGATGCGCGAGATCACCTTGGGGGCATCGAGGGCGCCGACGTGAATGATCTGCGAGACGTCCAGGTTGAACGCGAAGCCGTCACGCGAGCGCACGGTGATCGAGTTGAGCTTGTCGTCGTAATGGTGCGCCTCGGTGCGGTTCGCCCAGTTGAGGACGATGTTGGTCGTGGGCACAAGCTCGACGCGCATGACGCGCGTGTTCACGGGATGCTTACCCGGATAGAGCGGGGAAACCCAGACGCCCTTGTGGCCGACATGGACCAGATCGCCATGCTTGAACGAGAGGCCGCTGACGTCCTCGTGCGCGAGGCCGACGAAGGAGATCACGACGCCGACGGAGCCGATGGGAATGTTCAGCATCGGTACCTGTTCGACCTGGGCGAACCACGGGTTCAGGTTCCATGAGCCGGACAACAGCACCTGTTCCTGCAGGCCGCGACGGCCGCCGTCGGTGATGAACGACTGGGCGTTTTGGAAGTTGTCGTGATTGGGAATCACCGTGCCCGCGATCTCACCCGATTCGATCGGGCGGCCGTCGAGCGTGGTGACGATGCCCACCATGTCGGATTTGATTCGCGTGATCGCCAGCTGATCGCACGACATGCCGTGCTGCTCGGCGTTGTCCGCGGTGATAATTTGGAACAGCGCCGGGTTGATCCGGTACGTGCCGCCCGTGAGCAAGCCGAGCTGCCGGCCTTTCTCGCCGCCGTTGAGCAGGAATTTGCGCGCGTCCTGAAAATTGTCGCACAGGACAACCCGGCCGAGGATGCGTTCGGCCGGGATCGGCGAGCCCGCCGCGGCGACGACGAGGGCGATTTCTCCCTGAGGCACGACGGTGACGAAGGTTTTGGCGACGGTGAATTGCCAGAACCAGTAGCCGAAGTGCAGGCCAGGCGGGAGCGTGTCGGCCTGATAGCCGGCTTCGCCGTCGAGCGCGATGAAGTGGCCCGCCGGCAGGCTGCGGTTGGAGAACTTCTTGATCACAACGCCGACCTGGTTTTCGCGGATGACCACCAGACCGAGGAGCAGCGGAGCGAAAAAGAGCGCGCTGAAGACCAGTCCTGCGCGCTCAGGCCAGTCGCTGGCGAGCACGAGACCGGCGACGATGCAGGCCAGGGCGGCCGCCATCATGGCGAGTCGCGCCGACGGGTTGCGTTGTTTCAATGCGAAGCCCTGGAGGACAAGGCCCGCGCCGATGAGCAGAAGGTGCGCGAGGATGCTCGCGACACCGCCGACTGACAGGATCTGTGTGTTCATGAGGATATCTCCAAACTGCTGTTTGGTCCGGGTGGTATTCCCATCCGGACGCGCGCAGCGATTGCAGTGGGGAGACCGTGGAGACATCCCGCCTGTGCGAGAGCCCTAGTGGATCACCCTTCCCATTGCCGACGAGGTTAGCTGACGGGCTCGGTCCTAGGAAGTGACCTTGGCTGCGGTTGCCCGCAGCCGTTCGCCCCGTCCGCCGCGTTTTGCTTTTCAGCAGAAGCGCAGCGGAATTTGGGTTCCCCGTGAATTCGCCGAGGAAGCG
>JANYDX010000222.1 GCA_025363395.1 Verrucomicrobiota bacterium | reverse complement strand
TCCTCGGCATGTCGCGGATCGAGATCCAGCGGAAGTTCGACGAGATCGTCGCCTTTGCGGAGGTGGAGCGTTTCCTCGACACGCAGGTGAAACACTATTCCAGCGGCATGTACGTGCGGCTCGCCTTCGCCGTGGCCGCCCATCTCGAACCCGAGATCCTCATCGTGGACGAAGTGCTCGCTGTGGGCGACGCGCAGTTTCAGAAAAAATGCCTGGGCAAAATGAACGAGGTCGCCCGCAATTCCGGCCGCACCGTGCTCTTTGTCAGTCACAATACCTCCGCCCTGCAGGCGATCTGCCGCACCGGGCTGTGGTTCCAGCAGGGCCGCGTGATCCAGGGCGGTCCCATTGGAGAATGTCTCTCCGCCTATCTCGCGTCCGGGAGCGGTGCCGTCTCGTTCACACCCGCGAACGCCGCTAAACCACACATCACGTCGGTCGCACTCGACCAGGCCGCCCTCGCGACCGGCAAACTCCGGATCAGCGTGGGTTTCAAATCCCCTTTTCCACTGATCTGCCCCGTCATCGGCATCACCCTCCAGAGCAAACACGGCCAGCCACTCGCGGGCTCCAACGGACGCATGATGGGCGAACGCTGGAAACCACCGGCCCTCAGTGAGGGCGTGATTACCGCGGAAATCGACCGGCTGCCGCTATGCAGCGATCTTTACCGTGCCTCGGTTTATCTCGGCGACGCCGTGCAGGACTACGATCAGAAAGTGGACGCGGTTGAGTTCGAATTTATTTCGCCGAATTTCTATCCGGAGAGCCCGCCACTGCATGTGATCGGCCACCTCGACCTCCCCTGGCGTTGGTCGGTCGACTCCCGGTAATCAATCTCGCATGGGCCTTGTGCAAAAAATCACCCAAGCCGGACGCCGCCTGCGTCTGCGGGCGCATCACGGAGTGGAGCTCGGTCGCAGCGGCAGCATTGGACCAGGCGTGGTCGTCGAGCCGGGCGCCGGACACATCACCATCGGCGAAGACTGCTCGCTCTCCACGGGCGTGGTGCTCGCCACTTACGGCGGCCACATCGAAATCGCGCGCTGGGTTTTCCTCGGACCTTACACGGCCATTTATGGCCATGCCGGGATAACCATCGGCGAAGGCACGCTCATCTCGATGCATTGCCGCATCCTCTCTTCCAACCACACCATCCCGCCTTTCGGCACCCTCATCCGCTCGCAGCCCGATGTGCTGCTTCCGACCAAAATCGGTCGCGACGTCTGGCTCGGCGCGGGAGTCACTGTGCTGGGCGGCGTGTCCATCGGCGATGGCTGCATTGTCGGCGCCGGTGCCGTGGTGACGAAAAACCTGCCGCCCGGCGCCATCGCCTACGGTACACCCGCGGTCGTCAAGGGCCAGCGCGACGGTTCACCTTCCTCCAGCATTTAATGCAGCACCGTTCTCCAAAACAGCACTGACCCGCGCCACGCTCACCATGCGTCTCAGTGTTGTCATCCCGACCTATAATCCCGATCCCGGGCGTCTTCAGCGCACGCTGCTCGGACTGCGGGCACAAACCCTGCCCCACTCCGACTGGGAGGTGGTGCTCGTCAACAATGCCTCCACCGTTTTTCCCCGCGGCGATTTCTTCGCCAGCTGTGCACCGGAGAATTTCGTCCTCGTTGACGAACGCGAACTGGGTCTCACCTCCGCCCGGCGGCGGGGTCTTTTCACGGCCCGTGGCGACTTGGCCGTGCTCGTGGATGACGACAATGTCCTCGCCCCGGATTATCTGTCCGAGGTCGCCGCGCTATTTTCCACATACCCGCAGATGGGAGCTTTTGGAGGCAAGTCCCGGCCGGAATTTGTCGCGGAACCGCCGACGTGGATCCGTGAATTTTTCCCGTTGCTCGCCCTCCGCGATATCGGTGACGCGCCCCTGATCGCGTCAAGCCTGCGCCCCGGAAATTCGCCCCGCAACGAATACCCGCGCTGCGCCCCGATCGGCGCCGGCATGGCGCTGCGCCGCGCGGCCTGGGAGGCGTGGCTGCGCTCGCCGAGCACGCATGCATTGAGCGACCGGCGCGGCACGGCCCTGACATCGAGTGGTGACAATGAAATTGTCCTGCACGTGCTCAAAGCGGGCTGGTCGGTGGCGTATTTTCCGAGTCTGGTCCTCACCCATTTGATTCCCCCGGGCCGGCTCGATGCCGGCTATCTGGCGCGGCTGAACCGTGGTATCCAGCAATCGTGGATGCAGGTGCTCTCCCATCACGATGCAAATCCCTGGGGCGCGCTCACGCCACTGGGCGCGCGTTTGCGCATGGCGAAAGCGTGGTTCAACCACAAGGCGTGGACCTCACCCGCTGCGCATATCCGCTGGCAGGGAGCCTGCGGACATTTCTCCGGCCGGATTGCCGGACTGAAAAAATGAGCGCTCTCATTCCGGCCAGTTTAATCGTCGGTACCTTAAGCGGATTTGCGCTGGGGTGGATCGCACACCGTCGCCCCGCGGTCTGGTGGTATTGCGGCGGGGTGGCGGCCGGGGCGCTTGCGTTGAGCCTGCTGTTTTTTTCGCCACGCTTGTGGCTGATGCAAAATTATGTGCCGGGTTCGTTTCAATGGGATCGTGCCCACACTTTTCTCCTGCAATGCGAGCAACCGTTCCGGCGCGACATCGAACCCGCGATGATCTGGCGAATTCTTCCGCCCTTGGTGGCTCGCACACTGCATTTGCGCGGTGCGACTCCGCTCGTGTTGCCCTGGCTCGGCGTCTTTGCCGTCACCACCTATGCTGCGGTGTTGCTGCGCCGCCGGTGCGATGATCCGCGTTTTGTATTCGGCGGCACCTTGCTGTTCGCCACCACTTCCGCCGTGCTCGTTCCAACCGGCTGGCTGGGGATGAATGACGCGTGGGTCTGGCTCGGCCTGTTCGCTGTCGCATTTGGGCGGGCCACCTGGGCCGCGCCGCTCGCGTGTCTGCTTTGTCCCTGGGTGGATGAGCGTTTCATCATCGGCTTCCCGCTGGCGTGGCTGGTGGCGCGCCTGGAGCGCAACGAACCTGTGATTGGCAAACCGATATTGACCGCGCTCTGGCTGCTGCCCTACGCGGTGATCCGACTCACCCTGGCGCAGCACGATGCGATCGGCAGCGAAGCGACCCATTCGTTTTTACAGGCCCAGCTGACACACAAGGGCCAGTTGCTTCCGCTGCTGCCGCTGGTGCCACTGGGGTGGTGGATGGGACTTCGCGCCGGCTGGGGCGCGGTGCTGTACGCGCTCTGGTATTGGCCGCGATCACGCGGCGCCCTCATCGCCAGCACGCTCATCGCTACACTCGGCATTTCCTTTGTGCTCGCCTCCGACCTGAGCCGGTCGGTGGCGATTGCCACGCCGCTGCTGCTGGCCGGCTGCTTTGCCGTTGCGCGCCGTTATCCCGAACATGCCCCGCGCCTGGTGTTCGCATTCGGGTTTATCAACCTGCTGATTCCCGCCGCGCACCTCACCTTCATCCACATCGATCCCATCAATCCGCTGCCGGTGGAACTGTTCCGGTTGCTGCGCTAGGTCCGGAACCGCCATGGCTTCACCCTCCCTCGCGCAACGACTCGGACTCGGAAAACTGGCGCTCGCCTTCTGGCACCAGCCGGTGGGCCGCATCCGCGATTCGCTCCGTCACGGCGGTCCGTTAGTGGTCCGCGAAACCGAACGGCAGCGCCGGGTAATGGAAGCGGCCGCCATCACGTTGCCGCCGTTGCCGGAACGGCCCGGCGCTTCGCTCACGTCGCTTCATTTGCTCACGGGCCGCCGCTTCTGGTATCAAACGGCCTTCTGCCTGCACTCGTTTGCCCGGCACGCGGAGACCGGCGTGAACGCGCACATCTACGACGACGGCAGTTTCGATGAAACTTTGCGACGGCAACTGACCGGACTCGGCTCCGGGTTGGTCTTTCATCCGGCTGCCACGATTCGTTCGCGCCTGGATGACCTGCTGCCTGAGAAGAAATTTCCCGTTCTCCGCGAGCGCTGGCGCAATTACCCGAATATCAGAAAGCTCACCGAGCCCCACCTCGGTTCCACCGGTTGGAAGCTCGTCATCGACTCCGACCTGCTTTTTTTCCGCCGCCCCGGTTTCCTGATCGATTGGTGCGCGGCGCCGGACCGTCCGCTGCACGCCGTCGATTGCGAGGAAAGCTACGGTTACTCCCGTGCGTTGATGGAGCGACTCGCGGGCGCGCCCATTCCTCCGCTCGTCAACGTCGGTCTCTGCGGCTTGCGCAGCGAGTCGCTGGACTGGCACGAACTTGAAGCGTGGTGCGCCGAACTGATTGCCCGGGAAAAAACCAATTACTATCTTGAGCAAGCGCTGGTGGCCATGCTGGTGGCCCGCGCCCAACCTTGTGCCGTGGCACCGGCGTCGGACTATGTCACCAAGCCGGACCGGTCCGAGGGCATGGCACCCCGCGCCGTGATGCATCACTATGTCGCGGAATCGAAACGCTGGTATTTCCGCCACGGCTGGCGAAGGGCAATCGCCGATCACGCATGAATCCAACCGCACGCAACGGGTGGATCGATGTGCTAAGGGCGCTGAGCGCCCTCGCGGTGGTTCTCTATCATCTCAACCGGATCCCGGTGATGATTCCGCCTGATTCACTCTCCCGTTTGTGGCACGCCATCTGGAGTCACGGTCACTGGGGCGTCGGGGTCTTCTTCGCCCTCAGCGGGTATTGCCTGTTCCCCGGCTGGAGCCGGGCAACGGGCGCGCTCGATTTTTTTTTGCGAAGAGGTCGTCGGATTTTCCCTCCGTACTGGTGCAGTCTGCTGCTGATCGCCGGCCTGATTCTTTGTGTTAAATTGGTCACTGGGGTAAACGATGTGGCGAAGCTGCCCGCGAGCGCGCATGCCGTGGCGGCCACGCTCTTGCTTTTGTCTGCTC
>JANYDX010000213.1 GCA_025363395.1 Verrucomicrobiota bacterium | reverse complement strand
CATAAATCAAGCCATCGACATCATCATTCCTTGTATGATTGGAATGGACGGAAGTGAACATGAAGACGAGAGAATAGTCGACCTCTCTGGCTATGGAAGCAAGACGCGTCCTTTGTATCTGGTCAAACGAAAAAAAGACATATCCGAACCGGAGGGTTCCTTGGCGGGCAGGTAAACTGTGAACCGGGTGCCGTCGCCGGGACGGGACCGCACGTGAACGAGGCCGCCATGGGCTTTCACGAGGCGTGACACAATTGCGAGACCAAGGCCCGTACCGGCTTCGCCCTTGGTGGTGAAGTAGGGCTCGAACATCCGGGCGAGAACCTCGCCGGGAATGCCTGGGCCCTGGTCGAGGACGGACAGCGCGACCACCGGTGGCACATTAGAAAAACTGTCGAGGCCGAGGAAGCGTTCGCTGGGCGTTTCGATGAATGTCTCGGTCGGTATTTTATGGTCGAAGCGTTCCGCGGTGACCCAGACCGTCTGCGCTTTGTCGGAACTCTGAAAGGCGTTGATGCAGAGATTGAGCAAAACCTGAATGAGCTCGGTGCCGCCAATCTGCGCGGCGGTGTTCACGTCGAGGTGTTTGATCGCGAGCTGGCCGCCTTTGACGCTCGGGTGATTGCGGGTGAGCGTCTGGACGTCATCCAGCACCTGGTTGACGGAAACTTCCGGCGCCGCCATGCTGCGTTTGTTCACGAAGCGCAGGTAACGCCGGGTAATGGCGGAGCAGGTGCTCACCTGTTTGGAGAGGGTGCCGACGTCCTCCCGCACAGCTTGGAGGTCGGCCCCGTGAAGGGTGCCGATGCCTTCAAGGCGCACGGTGAGCATCTCGATGTAGCCGGTGATCACGGTGAGCGGATTATTGATGTCGTGCAGCGCGCCCGCGTAGATCTCCGTGGTGGTGCGGGCCATTTCCTCCTTGAGCGAGGAATCGTTGAGCTGGGCGGAGAGCGCTTTGAGGCGGTCGCTCGTGTCGGTGACAGTGTCGGAAATGCGGCGCAGATGCAGCGCGCGGGTGACGGCTTCGCGAATAGTCGAGAGGTCGAAGGGCTTGCTGAGATAATCGCACGCGCCGAGCCGAAGGGCCTGGCGCGCGGTTTCGATCGTCTCGTAGGCAGTGAGCATGATGATCTCGATGTTCGGATCGATCGCCTTGAGTCCACGCAGGACATCGATGCCGGACTTGCCGGCCATGCGGATGTCGAGAATGGCGAGACTGATGGGATGATGTTTCGCGTACTCCAGGGCTTTGTCCCCGTTTTCGACGGCGTAAACTTCAAAATCCTTCTTGAACACCATCCGGAGCGAATGGCGCGGACCTTCCTCGTCGTCCACGATGAGCAGGGTGGGCAGGACCGAAGCGGTGGGCGAAAGGGTGGAACTCATGACAAGGGTGGGCATGGGTTGGTCAACGGGATTAGAAGCGAAGTTCCAGGGAAAGAGCGAGTGCGTCGATGGCGTTTTTGTAGGCGCCATCGGCGGTGGCGCCGATGAGTGAGGGCGGACTGCCGGCCACGGTGCGCGTGCCGCCATCGGCGTGGTGCCACGCGAGGTTGGCGGCAAGATTGCCGGCGGTGTAACCGAGGCCGAGGGAAAAGAAGTTGCGGTTGCTGTCCGGCACCGCGGGCGTGTACGTGGAGTCCGGAATGGAATTTTCGGTGAAGAGGTACCCGGCGCTCACGTTCCAGTTGTTGGTGAGATAGCGCGTGACGCCGAACTCATAGAAAAACCCGGACTGCCAGTTGAAGGCGAGCGGCACGGCCCCGGAAGCCTTGTTGATCGTGACGGTGTTGAACCGGTCCCAGTTGGTCCAGTCCGCATTGACCTCGAAATTCCACTGTGGCGTGGGGCGGTAGGAATAGCCGAGGATCACGACTTCGGGAAAAACAAATCTCGCATCGCTCGATTCACTGGTGATCAGCGGGATGGTGTCGGTGGTGCCTTTCAACTTGACCGAGGTGTGGCCCTGATAGCTCAGGCCGAAGCTGTGTTTCGTGGCGGGTTGCCACAAGGCGCCGAGGGAAAAGCCCATCACATGGCCGTTGCCCTTGAAGCGAAACAGGTCGGTGGGCCCGAACACGCCGATGGCGCGGCTCAGTTCGGCTGTGACCTTGTTGTAAGTCAGGCCACCGCCGAGGGAGAGCGTGGGTGAGAGCTGATAGGCGGCGGAGAGATTGAGCGTGAGGTAGGTGAGTTTATTCTTGAGGGCGAAAGTCCGCAGCGGCGAATTGGCGGGCCATTCGGTGGAGAGGCCGAAGGGCGCATACACGCCAAGACCAAATGCCCACGGGCCGCCTGCATCGGGCTTGATGGAATAAAAAATCTGCGGCACGGCCTGATAGTTGTCGTCCATCGACGCGCTGCTGGTGGCGTTGCGATAATCCGATTGCACCGAGATATCGTAAACCGACGCGCTCAATCGCTGGCCGCTAAGCTGGGTGAGGCCGGCGGGGTTGTAATAGACTGCGCTGGGATTGTCGGCGGTGGCTACGAACGCATTTCCCCGCGCCATGGCGAAGGCGTCTTTGAACCCCACCCGCGTGCCGGAAGCCAGCAAAGCGGACGGCGTGACCACGAGCGTGATCAAACCCAACGTGCCGGCGAAGGTACACAGGGCGGCTGGAGTAAACCGGGATGGTACAGTTTTCATTTCAACGGGGAAGGGGCAGATGGATGACTATGT
Organism: Verrucomicrobiota bacterium; assembly: GCA_025363395.1. Taxonomy (GTDB): domain Bacteria; phylum Verrucomicrobiota; class Verrucomicrobiia; order Opitutales; family Opitutaceae; genus Lacunisphaera. The sequence continues at coordinate 4,611 of JANYDX010000213.1, read as the reverse complement.
CGGGGTCGCCGGGTGAATGGCGCGGCAGGATATCGAGGCGGCCCTGATGGGCTTCGATGACGCGCCGCGCAATCGTCAGGCCCAGGCCGACACCGGTGTTGCGCGTGGTAAAAAAAGGTTCGGTCGCGCGGTTGGCCGACTCGGCGGCGAAGCCACCGCCGGTGTCCCGCACCTTGATGATCAACTCGGCCCGACCGTCGGCGGTCGGAGCGGCATTGAGGGAAACCGCGAGGCGTGGCTCGCCGTGGGAGGATTGCAGACCGTTGAGGAAAATTTCCTGGAAGGCGTGCGCGAGACTCGTGCGGTGGCAGCGAATCACGATCGGTGGCAGGTCGGTGGTGAGGTCGAGCGTGCCAGACCCGCCGGCGAACTCGCGCGACTTGGCAAAGCTTTGTTGCAGCAAGTCGTCCAGCGCTGCGAGCTCGGACGGCGGTGTGTCCGCGCGGGCCAGCAATAACATCTGTTCGGTGAAACGTTGGATGCGCTGGGTCTCGCGGGTAAGGGCGGTCTTTAGCGAGTCGCGAAAATCGGCGTTTTCAATTTCCGCGTCAAAGAGCTGCTGGTGAGTGGTGAGCGGCACGAGTGAATTGCGAATTTCGTGGGCGAAGCGGCGGGCGATGAGGCCGATGAGCTGGAGATTCGACGATTCAATCTCGGCGCGCTGCATGGCGCTGAGGCGGGTGTAATCCTCCAGCAGAAGCAGCGCGGTTTGGGGCAATTTTCCCGTCGCCTGGCGCAGCGGAATGACGGAGACCCGGTAGACGGACGCGGCCGGCGTTTCGTGGAGAAACGGCTCAACGGCCGCGCCTTTTTCCGCGACATCGTGGAGCTTGAGGGCGATGGCCGAAGGGAGGTCGTGGAACTCGACGGTCTTGCCATTTTCGCCGCGGAGAAAGCGGATGATGGCGGGGTTCGCGTAGAGCACGGAAAGATCCGGCCCGGTGACGAGGGCTCCGATGGTGATACCTTCGAGGACGCTCGCGAAAAGCCGGTGGCTGCCGACGAGTTGGTTGTGGAGCCAGCTGTTTTTGACGGCGAGACCGAGCTCTTCGAGCAAGTGATAAACGAGGAGCAGTTCTTCGTCGGTAAATTCGCCGCCCATCAGGCGGCCGCCGAGCACGGCAACTCCGAGGGTGCGTTCGCGATCATGAATGGGAAGGGCAATCTGTCCCCCGAGCACTTCGAGTTCCCGCAGAATTTTGGCGTCGAGCGGAATTTGCGGCGCGGCGGCGCGCAAAATTTGGGGACGCATGGTGAGTTGGCAACCGAGGCCAGTGTTGCGGGAAAGGGCGAAACACTCGACGAGTTCGGTGGAAATGCCGATGGCGGCGACGCAGCCCAGCCGTGAATTGTCCAGCGGAACGGAGGTGGGTGAGGCGTCGATCATGCCCGGCTCGAGAAAAATCGCGATCCGGGAAACGCCCACCACTTCGCGGAGCCGGAGAATAAACTGCTGGGTGAGCTGTCGGTAATCGAGCGAATAGCCCAGCACTTGGGAGAAGTCGCGCAACACCTCCAGGGCGGTCGACATCGCGGCGGCCTTGGGCTGGTGAGCTTGCACTGGCGAGGCGAAGGTCGACGGCGCATCCGCGGCCCGGGCCCCGAGGCGTTGCAGCACGCGGGTCAGCGCGGCCAGGTTCAATGGATGAAAAAGAGTGATGTCGGCTCCCGCAGCCAGCACGCGCTGCTGTTGATCAGTGGCGGTGTCGATGGGCATCACGGCCACGAGCGGCAGATGGGGGAGCAGCGCGCGCGCGGAAGTGATTTCGCCGAGGGTCTCAGCGGTGAGCGTCTTCGGCACGAAAAGGCAGGCTTCAAATGCACCGGCGATCACCGCACGCTGGGCATCGGCGAATTTATTGCGAAGGGTTACCTGGAAGTCGGCGGCGGACGAGAGCGCCGCAATCAGCGGCTGCGCAGGGAAATCGTCTGTAATGAGTAGAAGCCGGGTCACTTCCTAAAGGGCAAATGCAAGAAATTGGGGGACGGAATTTTAGTGAAAAGGAACACACTGCACGCGTGTTCTTTAATCAATCGCAAAGTGAGGGAGTTGCGCGTTGATTTTTGCGGGGAAATAGGCCTCGCTTCCGGCGCGGGGGAACCTGCTTGATGATCGCTGACTCTTCGCAAGTCCAAATGGGACAAATTCGGAGCGAATTTGTGACTTTCACAAATCGCGCCGGGCTACGACTGGCCGCCTGTGTCGATTACGGCGGCGGGTTGCGAACGCGACCGTGGGTGGTGGTGGCGCCGAAATACGGCGAGACCAAGAAGAACAACCTGCAACTGGCGTACTTCCTTGCCGCCAACGGCCTGAATGTCCTGCGTTTTGACCACGCCAATCACGTGGGAGAAAGCGCGGGCGACCAGACTTTTTTCACCCTCGCCGGTGGGGCTTTTGACATCCTTTCCTGCGGCGATTATCTCGAGCGGACGTACGGTGTGACCACCTTCACGCTCGTGGCCAACAGCCTGTCGGCCCGCACGGCGATCCGGGCTGCAGCCGAGGACGCCCGTATCGTTCATCTCGTCTGCCTCGTTGGCGTGGTGAATCTCCAATACACTTTAAACCAAGTCTATTGCGAGGATCTGGTCGGAGGTTATCAGGCCGGGCGACGCTGGGGCATTACCGATATTTTGGGGGTTGAAATCGACTTCGACGGTTTTCTGAGTTCCGCCGTGAAGGACGGGATGCACGACCTGTCCGGCACCCGGGCGGACCTGCTCCGGGTGCAGGCCCGGATGACGTTTTTCCCCGCCGAGCGCGATGCCTGGGTGTCGCTGGACGAAGTCCGGCAGGTGCTGCAGGGTCTGCCCAACGCCAATTGTTTCCCTTTGCCTGGAGCGATGCACGAATTGCGGGAGAATCCGCAGGTGGCCCAGCAGGCTTTCAACGATATCGTCGCACACTGCACCGCCCACGCCCTGAAAGTGGCTCCGGAGAAAGTGCAGCTCCAGTCGCCGGACAAGAAGAATCTTTTGCAGCAGAACCGGGCCGAGCGCGACCGGCTGCGCGAATCCGTCAAGCTGCCGGACAACGAGCGTGATTTCTGGGCCAGCTACCTGGACAAGTACCGCACGGTGCAGAATATCGAGGACTATCAAAACTACCTGAGTCTGGCGGGGCGGCTCCTGGGTGAAATCAAGCCCGGTGAAATCCTGCTCGACGCCGGCTGCGGCAACGGATTGTTCGGGCTTTGGGTGTTGCGGACTCTGTTGGACCATGCGCGCCTGATGGAAAATCCGCCGGTTTATATTGGGCTTGATCTGACCGTGGAGGGTCTGCGCGATGCCATGGATCTTCAGTTTTCGTTTATCTTCGAGCGCACCCGGACGTCTCCGCGGCTGGCGCAGGACCAGCTCGGGCTGTTGTTCGGCCAGGTTGATCTCGATACGTGGGGCATGCCGAATTCGCAGGTCGGGGATCAACTGGCGTTTGCAGACCAGACCTTCGACAAAATTTGTTTCAGTCTCGTTTTATCCTACCTCAGCCGACCGGAATGTGTGCTGGCCGAGCTTTACCGGGTGCTTCGGCAGGGTGGACGGATCGTGGTCTCAAGTATGAAACCATTTTGTGACATGTCGGAAATCTACCGGGATTACATGGCGCAGCAGGTCAACCCGACCGAACTGGAGGCGGGGCGCAACTTGCTGCGGGCGGCCAGCAAGATTCGGCTGAAGGAGGAACATGGCTTCTACACCTTTTATTCCGGCGAAGAGCTGGCCGGGCTGCTGACTGCGGCGGGCTTCCGGCACTGCCTGGTGCAACAGTCTTTTGGGGGGCAGGCTGCGATCGTGGTGGCTGAAAAATGATCCTCTATTGCTGTCTCACCTCCGCCATCAACGGCCTGGCTAGTTTAATTCTGGCCTTGGTGGTGTATCTGCGTCGTTCGCGCAACGACTCGACCGCGCTTTTCGGGTGGTTTGCGATCAGCGTGGCTCTCTGGTCGTTTTTTTACCTGTTCTGGCAGCTGGCACCTGGCCCCAGGGAAGCGGAACTGGCGGGCCGGCTGCTGACGGCTTCGGCCATATTAATTCCAGTCGCCTATTTTCATTTTGTCCTGCGGTTGCTCGGCAGTCCGCGAGTGCTGGAACTGCGGATTGGCTATGCGCTCGCGGTCGTGTTTGCCGGATTATCCTTCTCGCCGTTGTTGGTGGCTGGAGTGGCGCCGAAGGGCGGTTTTCCCCACTGGCCGGTCCCCGGGCCGATCTACCCGCTCTATCTGTTGTTTTTCTTTTATTTCGTGATCGCGACCGCCTTGATGCTGGTGCGGGGCATGGGCCGGGCGGAAGGCTTGGAACGTAATCAGCTCCGACTGGTGCTGCTGGGCACTTCGATTGGATTTTTTGGCGGCTCCACCAATTATTTTCTTTGGTACAACATTCCCATTCCGCCGATCGGCAACGGACTGGTGGCGGTGTACGTGTGGGCGGTGGGTTATGCGATCATCCGGTTCCGGCTGATGGAAGTGAATTTGCTGGCCGCGCGCTGGGCGGCGTATGCCGGGTTGATCGCCCTGCTTTCGCTGACGACGCCTGTGATCGTGGCTGCAATCGGCCTGCTGCCCATCGCGGGTGTCTACGAGATGAATCTGGTGCCCGTGTTCTTTG
>JANYDX010000212.1 GCA_025363395.1 Verrucomicrobiota bacterium | reverse complement strand
TGGCGGCGGCGGTGAAGGTGACGGCGGCACCTGCGGCCACCGTCTGGCTGGAAGGTTGAGTGGTGAAACTCGGGGCGGTGTTGCTGGCGGTGACGATGAGCGTGTAGGGAAAAATGTCGGAGCTGAAACGATTGTCGGCGGTGCCCGCCTGGAGGGTGAGATCGTATGTGCCGGCGGTGGTCGGCGTGCCGCTGAGGGTGAGAAATTTGACGTTCACCGTTCCCGGTGCGGTGAGTCCGGAAAAGTTCAATCCCGGCGGTACCACTCCCGTGATGGTCCACTTAGCAGTCGGATCGGGGGCGGTGGCCTCGGCTCCGACCGTGTAGGACACCGACACCTCGGTGCCCGCGGCGACGGTGAAGCCTGTCGCGGGCGCGGCTTGATTTGAAGCGGTAAGCGGGGTCGCGCCCACAACGGTGTTGATCGCACCGAGCGCGGCGACGGCCGCGACCACCGATTTCAAAACGGCGCCAACGGGTGACGCGATGATGATTTCCTCCGTGGCGGCGACGACGCTTAGCACGGGCGTGCGTTGCAACAGGACCATGAGCATGGCTCCCGGAAAATTGATCCAGCGGACTCGGCGGTTAAGCAAAAAATTTAAGTTCATGGTCGGTGGAGGCGTTGGCTCGTTGCGGAATGGGTTTCCCCCTTGGGTCAATGAAACCATGTTAATCTTCACGGTTGCGGGGAAAGCCGATTACGGTAACAAGGCTGTTACTTTCTCAACGCCGCCACGTCTCTCGCTACCAATCAAAGTCTGCCCCCGGGACAATATGGCCGACGTGTCGCCGGCTAAAATCGCAGGACCAGCTGGCTGGCGAACAGTCGCGAGAATTTCATCCCGCTGATTGGCGCGCGTTGCAAACTGTACTCAAGTTTAAGTTCGAGGTGTGGGGTCAGGCGATAGGCTGGTGCGACGTCGATGCGCCAGGTGTCGCGTCCCCAGCGGACATTTCCGCCCCGGCCGTCAGAAATGGTGTCGAAAAACTGCTGGTTCCAACGCAGGGCTCCGGAGAACTGCGGAGAGAACTTGTATCGCGCCTCCACGTAATAGGCGAAAGTACCGGCCTGCCCCACCGACGGAATGTCGAAATGGGTCTCGAAAAATTCCGCCCAGAGTTGCAGGTGATGCCAGGCATATCCGATGTCCTGCGCCAGCAACACCTCGCGGTAATCACCCAAGCCAGTCCCCCTCGCCAGGGTGGGCCGGGCCGCGGGTTGAAGGTACGACCCGGTACTCGCAGAGAATCCGAAATTCCACGCTTCGTCGGGCCGGTAGCCGACGCGTGCACTGTAAGTGGGATTTTGCCAGCGGGTTTGGGCGGGATTCCAAACTTCGGGCCGGGAGGAAAGCGCCGCGTTTTTAATTTCGATCGCGTAGTCAACGCGCCCGAGCACGCCCGTGATGGCAGCGCCGCTGGCGTAACTCGGTCCCCAGATAATCGGCACGCGGAATTCCGCGAGATATTCCCTGGCGGCCAAGGGGGCGGGTCCGAGATTGGCCCAGTTGAGCAGAACAGCGGGTGATCGCGCCGCGGCGACGTCAAAAATTCCCGTGGGGTTTTCATAGGGCAGTGGTGCCGTGACAAACGGATTGTCCCACGAGTGATGCCGGGGCACCCAGTTGCCAATCACCGTGGCGAACTTGCCCAGCTGGAGATTGAAAACTCCACTGCTCCAAGGCGTGATCCGCACGGCATATTCATCGAGCCGCGTCCGCAAAGCCCGGTCGCCGGCATCAAAGCCCGTATCGGTGCGCGTCTGGACGAAGGCGTAAACTTGCGCGCCGGCTTGCACATCAAAAAAAAGGCTGAGGCGGGGAGTCAGAAGATCATCCGAGTCCGAATAGAGCAGGCCCGGCGCGCTTTGGTTGAAAACGTAGCCCTCGAGATCGACCGTCCCGCTCAATCGCGCGCGCACCTTGTCCCGCCAGATGGATCGGGTCAGCGCTTCGTCCACGCGGTCAACGAAATCCTCGGCGCCACTCGCCGACGCGAGGAAGGCGGCAAAACAGCAGACAAAAATGGCCGGCGCTTTCATCGGGGAGGTGGAGCCGTCGGGACGATGAGCTCGGCCAGGCGAAACCGCACTTCAAATTCCGTCCAATTTTCCGCGGAACGCACGAGTCGAAGTTCCCCGTGATGAAGGCGGGCAAGTTCGCGCGCGAGATTTAATCCCAGGCCGTGGCCGGGAACATTCTCGCCCATCGCGCCGCGGTGAAAGCGTTCGAAAATATGCTCTTGGGCCGCGGGTGGAATCGGCTGACCTGTGTTGCCGATGTTGAGGAAGACCGAGCCCGCCTCGATGCGGGCGGTGAGCCGGATGCGTCCGGCGGGGCGGTTATACTTTCGGGCATTCTCCAGCAGATTTTGCAGAATCAGGGAGGTATAGCGTTTTTCTCCCTCGATATGGATCCCGGCGGAAAAATCCGTTTCGACCTTCAGTTCCCTCTCGTCGGGCAGGGCCCCCAAGTCATCGAGCGAGGCTTCGATCAAGCGAGTGAGATTCACCGGGGCGAATTCGAGTTTCAATCGCCCGGCATCCAGCCGGGAAAGCAGCAGCAGGTCTTCGATGACGCTCGTCAGCCGGAAAGTTTGATGGACGAGTCCGGAAATTTCCTCGCGAACATCCGTGGTCAACTGTTCCCCGGCCAGCAATTCCTCTAGACCGACGCGGAGAATTGTCACCGGGGTCTTGAGCTGATGCGATGCGTCCGCGGAAAAACGCGCTGACCGCTGCAGTTCCTCGTGGCTGAGTTCGAGGGCGGCCTCCACCCGCTTTCGCTGCGTGCGATTTTCCTCGGAATCCACCGCCAGCTTTTCGACCGGCATCGAGAGGCGGGCGGAAAGAAAATGGCTGGCGACCAATGCGCCCAGGAGAAGGAGGATCCATGCACCGAAGAACTGCCAGAAAAGACGCCGCTGGAGGGCGATTGATTCCGTCAGCGGGTAAATACTGACCTCGTAAGCCGGCGGGAAAAAAGAATCCGGATTCAGTTGTTTGTAGAAAAGCAGAGAGGGCTCGCCGTCAACTTGCACCACGAAATTGCTGTCGTGATCGTTCGCCGGGCCCAAACGGAGGCGCAGTTTGCCGGCGAGTTCGGAGAGTGCGGAAGCGGGGAGGGCGGGCAGGTGCAACCGGCCGTCCACCCAGATGCCGCTCTTGATTCCGGCAGTGGAATCCCGGCCTGCCAGTTCGAAAGGTTTGAAACCGAGCACCAGCGCAGCGATGGGCTCGCCCGTTTCAGAGGAGAAAATGGGCATCGCAATGACTTCGTCGATGAATTCGTCCGTGCCCGTTTTTCGTAAAATATATCCCGTTTGCACTTTCCTGGGCACGGCCTGCAGAGCCAGGAGGGATTCTTCCGCGGATGGCAACGGCCCCACGTCCTGGGCATCGGGCGGGGTGATGACAGCTCCCTTCCCGTTCAGAAAACGGTAGAACCTGGCGTGAAAGGCATAGGTAATCGGTTCGCCCGGATCGCCCGGGCGGCTCATCACGTCGAGCAGTTCATCGCGCGCACTTGGGTAGAGCAAATCGAGGGCGTTGTCTTCCAGTGCGGCGTGAATGCGGGGTTTGCGGGCCAGCGCGCGGCACCGTTCCGCCAGGGCGGCGTGGCGCACTTCCTGGACGGAATGGAGCGAGGCCAGTTCACTTTTAAAAATGCGTTCCAGCTCCCGCTTGGCGGTGGCTGCCACGTTGCGTTGGGAGAAAAAAAGGGCCGCGGCGGTGGCGGCCGAGACTATCAGCATCATTGCCACCAGCAGCTTCACGCGGAAGCTGGCGAGACCGGTTTTTTTCGGCTCGAGGGATGGGATCACGGAAAATCCAGGTGGAGCGTGGTGTCGTTCTGGAGATCGAGCGGACGTTCGAGCGTGGTCCGGCTGTCGAGCCACGCCTTTAAAATGTAGTGACCGGGGGGCAGTCCGGTGAGCAGGAAGCGTCCGTCCGGACCGGTCAGAACGAAGTGAGGTGTATCGAGCACCAGGATGAGACCGCGCATGTGCTCATGGATATCGCAGCGCAGGACCACCAAACCTGGTGTGTCGAAGAGGACCGTGGGGACCGGTCTTTCGTCCGGGCGATAGCGTCCAAGGTCGAAACGTTTCGCCGGGGAATAGGAGAAAATATTGTGATAGGTGTCGTCGAAATTGGGGAACTCGACGCGGCTGCCGGCCTGCACCGGCAGGAGCATGGGC
>JANYDX010000196.1 GCA_025363395.1 Verrucomicrobiota bacterium | reverse complement strand
GGACAGAACATTGACGGCACGCAAAATTCCGGCGGGGCGAGCAGTACAAGCGACAACGGTGTCTCGGCGGCCCTCGATGATTTTTTCAACTCGTTCCAAAGTTTCGCCGCGGATCCCACTGATCCCGGCCAGCGCCAGACCTTGATTCAAAAGACCAGTATTCTCACTGATCGCATTCAACTGGCGGACCAGCGTCTCGCGCAGGTCACCACCGACCTCGATTCGCAGGTCACCACGGACGTCGGCAGCACCAACCGTCTCCTACAGACAGTCGCCGATCTCAACAGTCAGATCGCCCGTTTGGAAATCAACAATCCCGGCAGTGCGGTTGATTTGCGCGACCAGCGTCAGGCGGATCTTGAGGAACTCTCGGCGAAATTGCCGATCGATGTGCGGACGACCACCGCTGGTGTGGTCCAGCTTTTCGCCAAGGACACCAGTGGCGCCGATGTAATGCTGGTTGATGGTGCAAATGTGCTGGGGACGGTGGCTTTCACTGGCACCCAAATCACCGCCGGTTCCCCTGCCACGGCGCTCGGCCTGACTTCCGGCTCGATGCAGGGAACCCTCGCCGCACGCGACGGAGGTGTGAAAACCATCCGCGACAATCTTGATCAACTCGCCTTGCAGCTCGTGACCTCGGTGAACGCGGCGTATAATCCGGCGCCTTCCACGGGAGATTTTTTCACGGCCAGTGGCACCACCGCGGCGACCATTTCCATCGCCAGCGGGGTGAACACCGCCAGCCTCAAATCAAGCATCGGGGGCTTTGCCGGCGACAACACCGTGGCCCTGGCCATCGCGCAGCTCGCGACGCAAAAATTCACGATCTCCGGCGGTGCTGCGATCAACGGGACGTTTAGCGGTTTCTTTTCCACGGCGGTCAGTAATCTTGGCCAGTCAGTCGCGGGCGCCACGGCGCGGGCCAAGGACCAGAATAATATTGAACAACTCGTGCGAACCCAACGCGACGGAGTCAGCGGAGTTTCCCTCGATGAGGAAACTGCCAATCTGCTCAAGTACCAGCGGGCCTTCCAGGCGTCGTCGCGGGTGTTCAATACGATCGACAGTCTGCTGGACAACGTCGTCAACCGTCTCGGCCTCTGAATTTAAATTTCCCTCCCCATGCGCGTAGCCACCAGTACCATTTCGGACAATATCGTGCGCCAGATCCAGCTGTTAAGCAGCCAGCAGGGGAAGTTGCAGAATCAAATTGCGACGGGCCAGCGCATCAGCCAGCCCGAGGACGATCCCGCTGCCGTCGGCCGGGTGCTTAATCTCGAGACTGAGCGCCGGCACGTGACGCAATATGCGAACAACACGGCCAAGGCGTTGGAAATTGCCCAGGCGTCATTTTCCGGCCTGCAGGGGATAAAGAAAATTTCCGATCGGGCGGGCGAACTTGCGACCCTGGGTGCGGGCGTGCTGGGGCCGCAGGCAATGACGGCGTACGCAACTGAAACAGATCAACTGATCGAGCAGGCAGTGCAGGCGGCGAACACCCGTTTCAACGGTAATTATATTTACGCCGGCACCGCCGTGGATCTACCCGCGGTCACCGTCTTGCGAGACGTCACTGGCAAGATCACTTCCGCCACTTATGCCGGCAACAGCGCTCAGGCGGCAATTCCACTTTCAGAAGCAGCCAGCATCACGCCGGCCACGAACGGGACTACCAATGCGGGCCTTGCCGCTTTTATCAATAATCTGGTCAGCTTGCGGGATGCACTCAACAGCGGCAGCACCTCCGCGGTCAGCGCAGCCCAGACCGTGGTCACGGCGAGTGAGGATTTGATTGTTTCCGCCCTAGCGGATAACGGCGGTGTGCAAACGCGGATTGAGGCCAGTCAGGCCCAGCAGGCCGATCGCACCACCAGCGTGGACCAGTTGATTTCCTCGGAAACCAGTGCCGATTTGCCTGCGACTATCGTCAAGCTCAACCAGACCCAGACCGCCTACCAGGCGGCACTGCAGTCTGCCGCCAACATCATGCGACTCTCTCTTCTCGACTACATCAAATAACCTCTTCCGCCCAATTCTCCATGAAAGTCATGCCCGAAATTTACCCCACCGATTTGGATGCCCCCTCGTCCAATACGTTCACTTTGCCCAGTGGTCTGATCGGTTTTGAGCAGTACAAGCAAGCCGAGCTGCTTTACCAGGCCGATCATCTGCCGTTTTTGTGGCTGAAACTCATCGGTCCCGCTGACTCCCTCCATTTTGTGGTGATCGAGCCCGGCGGCCTTATTTCAGATTATGAGCCCGAACTGTTCGAGGATCATGCACAGACGTTGGACTTGAATAATCCCGCTGAGGCGATGATACTGAACATCGTCACCTTGCAGCGCCAGTCCCCGCTGCAGGCGACGGTAAATTTGGTCGGCCCCATCGTCATCAACCGCCGCACCCGGGTGGGCCGGCAGCTCGTCATTTCAAACTATTCACGCTACAGCTCCCATCATTCTCTCGTCGAGAACCCACAGGGGGCGGGCCGCGTCACATCTCATTAACACTTAAGACAAGGAGGTCGTCATGTTAGTTCTTTCCCGCAGAGTAAACGAATCCATCCTCATCGGTGGTAACATTGAAATCCGCATCACGCGCATCGAAGGCGACGTGGTTAAGATCGGAATCGATGCACCCCGGGAGATCCCGATTTTCCGCAAGGAAGTCCTGGCCGATATTGGTGCTTCCAATCAGGCCGCAGCCATGAATCCCGCCGCGCTGCCGGCCCTCAAGTTACCCAAACTCGCGCGGAATAAAGTGGCTGCGCCGGTCACCAATCCGCCGGTGGACGGGATCAACCCAACCGTCCGGGCCTAATCGTTCCACTCGTTTCCCCCACACCTTTCACTGCCCAACCCTTCCTCCCCCATGAGCTCCATCAACACCAATCTCCAGGCGATGCTCGCCGCCCGCAATCTCGACCAAAGCCAGACGCTGCTGGGCCGCTCTCTCAACCGGCTTTCCTCCGGTTCAAAAATCGTCAATCCCGCGGACGATTCGGCCGGTCTCGCCGTCTCCTCCAAGCTGGATGCCCAGAGTCTCCGGGTGCAGGCGGCGTCGACCAATGTGCAGAATGCCGTTTCCTACCTGCAGACCGGCGATGACTTTGTGGGCGGGATGAACAAGGTGCTCTCCCGCATGAGTGAACTTGGCACCATGGCCAAGGACATCACGAAGACACCGTCCGACATCGCCGTTTATCAAAAGGAATTCATCGCGTTGCAGGACCAACTGCGGACGACGATCGGCGGGTCCACGACCGAGATAGGCGGGACGTCCGGGATTACCACGCCGTCAGGTGAGTTTAATGGGACCCAGCTTTTCGGATCTGCCGCCGGTCTTACGATCAGCATCGGGCAGGCCGTCGGACAGACGATCACCATGCCCACGGCCAACCTCCGCACGGGACCGATGCTCGCCCTTATCCAACAGGATTCGAGCGGCAACTACACCCTCCAGTCAGATGATCCCACCGCCCTTGATTCGATCAGCAACACGGTGCAACAACTGGCGACCCAGCGCGCCACGTTCGGCGGTGTGCAGTCCCGCCTCAATTTGGCCGCGGCCACCCTTCAGGTGGAAAGTGAGAATCTTTCTTCCACCATCTCCCGAATCCGCGACGTCGATGTGGCTCAGGAATCAACCCAACTCGCCAAATACAACATCCTCGTGCAATCCGGCACCGCGATGCTCGCGCAGGCCAATCAGGCACCGGCGAGCGTCCTAAAACTTCTACAGCAGTAAGCGCGGCGCATACGGCTTAAAATCTCCGCTGAATAGGCGACCTGGGTAATAACCACGAGCCTTCCAAGATCGCCCGCGGGTTTACTGTCCGAATTTTTTTGGAGGCAAATCGCTTTGCGCTTGTCCGCACTGGCGGAGAGTTTTTCGCGGTGCGCTCTTTTACCCCCCGCTGGTTGTTTTGCTTTGTGATGCTCGCGCTGTCGGCTTCAGCCGTCCGGGCGGCTTTTCAGCCGCCGGCGTCGCCGCGGGCGACGTATAACTTTAATCCCGGTTGGAAATTCATCCGCGAAGACGTTGCCGGCGCCGAGCAGGCGGCGTTTGACGACTCGGCCTGGCTAACGGTCAGTACACCCCACACTTGGAATGACGTGGACACTTATCGTGCCTTCATCAGCCATAGCAGCGGTGAGCGCACCCCCGGATTTTATGCCGGTATCGGCTGGTACCGGAAACATTTCAAGCTTCCGGCGGCCGCAAAGGACGGGAAGGTTTTTCTCGAATTCGAGGGACTCAAGCAGGCGGGCCGCTTCTTTGTGAACGGCAAGCCCGCCGGCAAAATCGAAAATGGTATCACCGCCTGCGGCCTCGATCTCACCGGCCTCGTGAAATTTGGCGATGCGGACAACGTCATTGCGGTCAAGGTGGACAATTCCGACCACTACGTCGAGGAGGCGACCGGGGTGGGTTATCAGTGGATGGGGCGCGCGTTCAATCCGAACTTCGGCGGGATCAATCACAACGTCTGGCTGCATCTCACGGGGAAAATTTATCAGACGCTGCCGCTCTTCAACAACCTCGAGACAACCGGCGTCTATGTTTACGCGAAGAATTTCGACATCAAGGGCCGCACCGCCGAGGTGACGGTCGAGGCGCAGGTCCGCAACGAGTCCGGCGATTTTGCCGCGATCACCCAATCGACCGTGATCGTGGACGCCGGGGGCGTGGTGCGGGCGCGATTTGAGAGTGATAAATCTGACCTCGTCACCGGCCAGACCGAGGCGTTCACCTCGTCGGGTTCATTGACGTCCGCGCATTTCTGGGAAGTGAACGATCCGAATCTCTACGATGTCTATTCCATTCTCACGGTCGCGGGGGAAGTCGTCGATGTGACAAAAATCCGCACCGGTTTTCGCAAGCTGGAGTTCAAGGGCGGAGCGGGCACCGGCGGCGTTTGGCTCAACGATCATTTTCAATGGCTGACCGGCTTTGCGCAGCGCTCGGTCAACGATTGGGCCGGACTGGGGCAGGCTTACCCGGACTGGATGCATGACTGGAACGCGGAGCTCGTTCGCGCGAGCAATTCAAATTACATCCGCTGGATGCACATTGCGCCCGGTGCGGCGGATGTGCGGGCGTGTGACCGGTACGGCATCGTGCAGGTCTGCCCGGCGGGCGACAAGGAAGGCGATCCGGTGAACGACAAGCGGCTGAAGCCCGAAGTCGCCGCGCGCCAGTGGGAGCAGCGCGCCGAGGTAATGCGGGCCACCCTGATTTATTATCGCAACAGCCCGAGCATTTTCCTTTGGGAAGCAGGCAACCAGGTGATTACGCCGCCGCACATGCAGCAGATGGTCGCCTTGCGCAAGGAATGGGATTTCTCCAGCGGCCGTCTTATGGGCGTGCGCCATGGCGACGACAGCATCGCCGCTGCTGCGGTAACTTCCATTGCGGAATATTATCTGGTGATGGTCGGGCAGGCGCCCCAGACCGACGCGGTCACGGGCGAAACCATTTTCCGCGGCTACAACGGTCCGCGCCGTGATCGGGCCCCGTTGATCGAGACGGAGGATTTTCGCGACGAGGCCCGGCGCGGTATCTGGGATGATGCTTCGCCGCCCCATTTCGGATTCAAGCCGAAGGGCAAGCCCGGCAAGGACGGCGATACATGGCACTGGAATTCCGAGACGATGGCGCTCGCTGGCGCCACCCGGTATCATTCCTACATTGAAAACCGCATTGATAATCCGAATCCGGCGCACTCGAAGTGGTCGGGCTATGCGTCCATTTATTTTTCCGACTCCAACGCCGACGGTCGACAGGAGGGCAGCGAAGTTCTCCGTGTCAGTGGCAAGGTGGACGGCGTTCGGCTGCCCAAATCATTGTACTATGTCACGCGCGTCATGCAGAATGAAAGACCTGACCTGCACCTCATCGGGCATTGGAATTATCCCGCGGAAACGAAGAAGACGGTGTATGTCGCGGCCAGCCACTGCGACGCAGTTGAACTTTTTGTGAACGGTGAATCGAAAGGAGTCATGAAGCAGACCTTCGACTTTGTGGATAATTTTGGCGGCACTCCGAAGGACTTGGGCGACACAGGATACATCTACGCCTTTCCCGAGATTGGATTTGTACCCGGTACGTTGAAAGCAGTCGCGCTGAAGGACGGCAGGGTGGTCGCACAGCAGGAACTCAAGACGGCCGGCGTCGGGAGGGCGCTCAAGCTCACGATACATACGAGCCCAACCGGGCTGCAGGCCGATGGGGGCGACGTGGCATTCATCGACGTGGAAGTGGTCGATGCCGAAGGCAACCGCTGTCCGACCGATGAAGCACGCGTCGATTTCGCGATCACCGGTCCGGCGATCTGGCGTGGCGGTTTCAACAGTGCGAAGCTGGATTCGACCAACAATCTGTACCTCGACACCGAGTGCGGCATCAATCGCGTCGCCCTGCGCTCGACGTTTACGGCTGGCACCGTCACGCTAACGGCGACCCGCGAAGGCCTGACACCCGCCAGTGTGAAAATCGAAACGAAGCCGGTGGAGATCACCGCGGGGTTGATGCGGTAGCGGGCGCGGTACGGTTCCGCCGCGAGGTCGCATCGCCGCCGCCGCAGCCGAATATCCTTGGATCGCGGGCGACCTCGCCCGCGGTTTCGGCGTTAAGACCACTTCTGCAATCAACCGATCAGCCCCACGATTCACCGACCGGCTTCACTTCCATGAACTTCACGGCGGCGCGGTTTTCAGCGCGTGATTCTGCGAGCGAAACCGTGAAGCGGGCTTCCCAGTCGTTCTGTGCTTCCGGATCCGCGAGAATTTGGGCGATCTGCCAGATCTTCCGGGACGCCGGTTCGTCGCTTACAGCTTCCTGTTCGCTCACGTGAGTGTGTTTCGTCGAGCGGCCTTCGGGGTCGAGGCGGAAACGACCGCGGGCATCAAAGTAGGCGGTGAACTCTTTCTCAATGCGGCGCGCCTCCGCCAGATTGACGGCTTCATCGCCCGCGGCCGGCTCCGCCGGAGCGAAACGCAAGCGCGCGGCTTCGGCGTCTCCGGCGGCGATGTCCTGCAGAAAACCGAGCACGGCGGTGCGAACGAGCCGGGTGAAGGCCACGGTGTCACGAGTGATGTCGAAACTCGCCGGTCGCGCGGGCTTGGCCTGCGCTTCAGTGGAGATGAAATCCGGATTTTTGAGCCGTTCCCATTCGTCGATCAGGCTGGAGTCGATCCCGCGGATCAGTTCGCGAAAATAGCCCTCCATCTCGATGACTTCATCGGTCTTCGCGCTATCAGGCACCGTTTGCGCGAGCACTTTCAAGACCTGCATGAGGTGGCGGAGCAAGAGGCCTTCGCTGCGCTCCAAGCCGTAGTCACGGATGTAGTCCGCGAAGGACATGTAACGCTCGAACATTTCCCGTGCGATGGATTTGGGACGGACGTTTTCCTGCTCGATCCAGGGATGGGCGGCGGCGAAGGCATTGAAGGTTTCGTAGAGGAATTCACGCAATGGCTTGGGGTATTCGACTTCCTCGAGCTTGGCCATGCGCTCGTCGTACGGAATGCCGGCGGCTTTCCATTCCTCGATCTTGATCGTCTTCTGTTTGTCCAGCTGCCGGCGGAGAATCTGGTCCGGATCCTCGACGATGGCTTCGCAAAGGGTGAGCACATCGTACGGATAGTCGGGACTGCTTTTTTCCCGCTGGGGGAGGGTGTCGATCAGATAAAGCGAGAGGGCCTGGTGCAGCGAAAAATCGTCCTGCAACTCCAGGTTCACTTGCAGCCGGCGGCCGGAGGGACGGCGGGGAATGATCTCGACGATCTTGCGATCCACGAGGGCGCGGAACAACTGCCAGGCGCGGCGGCGCAGGGTGGTTTTTCGGGCGGACCGTTCGTGACAGTCGGTGATGAGCTGCCGCATCGCCTGGCAGCCATCACTGTCCCGCGACAACACGAGCAACAGCATTCCGTGGGACACGTCGAAGTGAGAGGAAAGTTCCTCGGCCGGCGCGGTCAGCAGGCGTTCAAAGGTCTTGGCGTCCCAGCCGATCGTTCCCTCAGGCGCGCGTTGTTTCACGAGCTTTTTCTTCTTGGCCGGATCGGCGGCGGCTTTCTCCTCGGCGCGTTTGTTTTCGATGATGTGTTCCGGCGCCTGGACGATGACGTAGCCCTTGTCATCATAACCCGCACGGCCCGCGCGTCCCGCCACCTGCCGGAAATCGCGCACGCTCAGGATAGCGTCTTTTTTGCCGTCGTATTTCCAGAGCTGGGTGAACAGCACGGTGCGAATGGGCACGTTGATGCCGACGCCGAGGGTGTCCGTGCCGCAGATCAGTTTGAGCAGGCCCTTTTGCGCGAGCTGTTCGACGAGGATGCGGTATTTCGGGAGCAGTCCGGCGTGGTGCACGCCGATGCCGTGACGCAGCCAGCGCTTCATGTCCTTGCCGTAGGGACTGTTGAATTTCATGCGCTCAAGTTCGGTGGCGAGCGCGGCTTTTTCCTCCTTGGTGCAGATCGGCAGACTCATCAAGGCCTGCGCGGCCTCAGCAGCGGCGCGCTGGGTGAAATGCACCAGATAGACCGGAGCACGTTTTGCTTCGAGGAGTTGCGTCACACGCTCCGCCAGCGGTGTCTCGGAATATTCAAAGGCCAGCGGCACCGGCCGCCGGTCGCTGCGCACGGTGAGGGCGGGGACGCCGGTCAGTCTGGTCAGCTCGCGCTCGAAAAAATCGGTCGAGCCGAGCGTGGCTGACATTAATAGGAAGCGCGCCTGTGGCAGCGTCAGCAGCGGCACCTGCCAGGCGTAGCCGCGTTCCGTGTCGGAATAATAATGGAACTCGTCCATGATCACCGCGAAGACGTTGGCCTTGTCGCCGCGGGTGAGGGCGATGTTGGCGAGGATTTCCGCGGTGCAGCACAGAATCGGGGCGCCGGGATTCACCGAAGCGTCGCCGGTCATCATGCCAACGTGCTCCGGCCCGAAGTCTCGGCACAAGCTGAGGAATTTTT
>JANYDX010000019.1 GCA_025363395.1 Verrucomicrobiota bacterium | reverse complement strand
GAGCACGCGCCGCGCGGTCTCGTCATAGCTGACGCCACCGCCATCCATGAAATCGGCGGGAAATATTTCCTTAAGCCAGGCTTCCTCCACCGCGGTGCAGAGATTCAACAGCACATTCACTTCACCGCGGCTTTCAATCTCGGTAATCTCCGCCGCGACCAGCAGGTAAGCCTGGTCGATGCAACTTTCGCGTGCGAGCACTCCGCGGCGTTTGTGGACGAGCTCACAGCGCAGCGTTCCGCCGTCCAGGCGCTTGGCCAGATGATCACTGAAACCGACCAGCACGCATTTTCTCACCGCTACGCCGTCGATTCGCTTTTCCGCGGTGTCGAGCCCCTCGCCTTCCGCAATTTCAAGAAACTGCTCAAACAACGGCCCCACTTGGCGGACGCCCTGGGCATGGATGCCAAGCCGGCGGCACGCCTCCAAATTGTAATTCGCTTTGTCCGCGTAACGCCATGCGCGCATCAGGAGGAAAAAATCCGACTCATGCTCCTCGCCAAAAAGTTCGTCGCGCTCCTCCTGCGTGCGCTTGTCCACGCCGCGCAGGAGAAAATTTCGCCCCTGCGTCAGCGCCGCCATCAGCGCCACTGAGCGCACACAGCCGTATTCCTGCGCGGCGAGAAACATCCGTGCGTAACGCGGATGCATCGGAAACCGCAGCATGCGCCGGCCGATTTCGGTGATGGCGCCGGATTTCGTCGGCCGGGTGCCCGCACCCGCCGAGACCGCCTGCCCGCGGGGTGAGGACCCTCCGCTCACCTGAAGCGCTCCCAAATCCTCCAGCAAACTCTCCGCCCGCTCCAACGCCTTTGCCTCAGGTTTTTCCAACCACGGGAATTGTATGACGTCGACGATCCCCGCGGCCTTCAGCGTCAGCACCACCTCGGAGAGATCGAGGCGCTTCACTTCGGGCAATTCCTGCAACGGCCGCTGGGCGTGCTCCCGCTCCGTCCAGAGACGCACGCACACGCCGGGCGCCGTGCGGCCGGCGCGTCCCGCGCGTTGATCAGACGAGGCCACGCTGATCTTTTCGATCAGCAGCGTGTTGATACCGCGGTGCGGATCGAAACGCGCCACCCGCGCGAGGCCGCAATCGACGACGGCGGTGATGCCGTCGATAGTCAGGGATGTTTCCGCCACGTTGGTCGAGACAATGATCTTGCGCGTATCGTAACGTGCAACCGCGCGGTCCTGCTGTTCCGACGGCAATTCCCCGTGCAACGGATAACAGGCAAACCCGCGCAACGCATGCGAACCCTGGATGTCCTGCACCGTGCGGTTGATCTCATAGGCACCGGGCATGAAGACGAGGAGGTCCCCTTTCGATCGTGCAGCTACCCGCTCGCATTCGCGCGTGGCGACCGCCCAAACCGGGTCATGCTCGAAGTCCACCGACTTCGTCAGGTATTCAATCTCCACCGGAAAAGTCCGGCCCTGAGATGTGAGCACGTCGCATGGCGCGAGATAATTTTTCAGCAGCGCAGCATCAAGCGTGGCGGACATGACGATCAGTTTCAGGTCCGGACGGGTGGACTGCTGAATCTGCAGCGCTCGGGCGAGAGAGATGTCGCCGTAAAGATGTCGCTCATGAAATTCGTCGAAGATGATCGCACTGATGCCGCGCAGCGTGGCGTCGAAAGACATTTGCCGGAGCAAAATCCCCTCGGTGACAAACCGAATGCGTGTCGCTTTCGATACTTTTGAATCGAGCCGGATCTGGTAGCCGACGAGATTGCCCAGCTGCGTCCCGACTTCCTCCGCCACTCGTTTCGCCAGCATGCGCGCAGCGATTCGGCGCGGCTGGAGCACGACCACTTCACCGTCACCCAGCATACCGCGGTTGAGCAGCATCTGCGGCACTTGAGTCGATTTGCCCGACCCCGTCGGTGCCTGCACGATCAGCCTGCCCTGCGCCTGCACAGCCGCGAGCAGGCGGTCTTCAAGTTCATAGATGGGCAATTCGTGCGGAGCGAGCATACAGGACGGCGAATTCAGGCCGGCGGCCGCGCAAGTGCAAGGACAACACCAACGCCTCGGGCAGCGCCGGCCCATTTCAATTCCATCCCCTGGCGCTCGCCAAATCCATCTCGGGCTCGAAAGCCCCTGATCAAGAGCTAGCGAATCTCGATGCGCGCCCAATACGCCCAGTCCTTGTCGATGTTGCCCTTGGGGCCGGGATCGAACTGAAAAAGCAGCTGACCGGTGAACGGGCCGGCCCCGGAGAGCTCGATTTTCTGCACTCCGCGATCTTCGGGCTTGTTGACTGGATCAAGTTCCCGACGGAAGACGATGCGAGGCGCACTTTCCGGTCGCAGTTCTGAAATCGTGACGCCGATGCCGTCGGTAAACGGAGCGTGTCCGGTGTACGCGCCTTCGTGCAATCCAAACTCGGCGATGAGGTGGGTTGCACCTAAAGGTGGATTGATCAAAATTTCCGAAGGAGCATGAGCGTTCAGGATTGGGCGTTTACCAATATTGCCCATGGAAACGCCAAACTGGCTGCTGGAATGAGTTGATCTGGGGCTGACCAAGTCCAGTTCAATCCCCGACAAATCAGATTGCTTGCGATCAGTCGCGCGGGGTTCAGCGGCCTGCTCACCGGGAAAAATCACCTGTGCATATTTTCGACCGGCGAGGTGATGCCGTGCACCCTCCCAGGCTTCCTGCGGGAGGTAGAGATCGCCGTCTTCACTGGTGGCGAACGGGGTCGGGGCCAGACCAAAGCGGATGGCTCGTTCCTGAATAAATGCCGCCGGCGCAGCAAACAGCTCCCGATGCACAACCATCGCGGTGATGCGGCGCGGGGGCAGATTCGTCAGAATTTGGTCAAGAACACTGAATTCATTTTCGCGACCACCGGGAACCAGTATGGCCCGTCGCTCGGAGTAATAAGGGATGAGTGAATTCCAGTCCCATCCGTAAATCAGCACCACACCCTCGGCCGCGATAGTCCGGTGGATAACATCAGCGATCTCCGGAGTGGGCGGTAATTCGCGGCGATAGTTATAGCCGAGGCCGCGGTAGAAAGTCAGGAGTTGGGAAGTGAAAAAGACGAGGAGCAGCATCACCTTGACCCCGCGTGGCAACAGGGAAGACGTCCACATCCCGGCCAACACCAGCCCGGCGCTGAGCATCAACAAGAGCGAGTTGGCCGTGTAATAATAGTCGTGGCGATAATACAGGTTGATGAACACCAGTGGTCCAAGGAGAAACGCGACGGCCCCGACCGCCGCCCACCGTCGGCACCGGGCGGCGACCGGGATCAGGCAGACCAGCAGCACCGCGAGGGCGGGCTCACCTAGCACCGATTGGGAAAGATTGGTCCAGAATTCATGCAAAATTGCGGGAGAGAAACGCTGACCAACGGTGCCCCAATTCCAAGACGCCAATTCTGACGACGTGAGAAAATGGCTGAAAGGATTGGAGTCTTTGACGACATCGGCATGTCGCACCCACCACTCACCGATGCCGGCGGCGATCAGCACGGGGATGCCTCCCAGCACTATTGCGCGCCACCATCCAGTGCTGGACTCACGGCGTGATTGCCAGTGCGTCCAGCAAAACCACAGCGCAAGACCGGCGGCCGGAAAACCAAAGAGGGCGAAAGTGGTCACTTTAACCAGCGCGGCGAGCGTGCCACAAATCGCCGCCATCACTGACCAGCGCAGACTCAACTGGCGGACGGCAAGTCCGGTGGCCGCCAAAAACCAAGTGGAGAAACACAACGCGGTCGTCTCAATCATGAACGACCGCCCGTAGTACAAATAAATCGGGCATGACAGCACGCAGGCCACGACCAGCAACCGACCGGGTCGGCTCAACCCGGCCAGGCTCGCCAACAAATATACAGCGGGAAGGGTGGCGAGAAGAAATAAAACACTGGTGGCGCGCCCACTTTGCTCCAGCGGCAGACCGGTGGCCCGACTCAATTGGGCCACACACCATTGATAAACGGGGAACTCCAGCGGGATCGACCAAGGCGGACCGAACAGAGGCGTTTCGTAATCGAGATGGTAACCATCCTCCTTGATCCAATGAGCCGTGATGGCGGTCTGCGTCTGGCGGAATACGTGGCTGTCGAGCATGCTGCCATTCCACGAGAGACTCCAGGACCAGAGGGCGATGCCCAGCATCAGCCAGAAGGCAATGAGGAGCGGACGGTCATTGGTGGTCGATTCCATCTGAATGTTCTATCTACCGGCACGACTGAGCGCGCAAAATTTGCCCGTCACTAAATTGAAAGTGCCTGTCAGCTGGCGCGCATTCCATTTTCAGAAAGTGTAGTGGAAAACGGTGTAGTAAAGAAGATCCTTGCGGGCCAATCCCTTCGCCCGAGGGCAGCGGATCGAGACGTCGGGCCGCGGTGTGCATGCACACGAATCCGAAAAGAAACCGTAAGGCTCGAACCCCGGTCATCCTTCTGTTGACGCCCAGACGGTCACGCTGGCAGATTTCAGGTGCGCCACTTAATGAGAAATCTCACGCGTTTTGGTCCACTTGTTATTTTCCTCCAGCTGACGCTTGGCCCAATCGTGGCGCCCGCGGGCCGGGCGGGAACGATCGATGCGCAGCTTACGACAGCTGAGAAGCAACAGTTGCAACGCGAGGCCCGGCTGGTCGTCGACC
>JANYDX010000155.1 GCA_025363395.1 Verrucomicrobiota bacterium | reverse complement strand
TTTTACCATTTGGCGGCTAACGTTGAGGTCATCAGCGCTGGACTTGGGCCAGCGTCGGATGTGCGGGTTGGTTCGACGCCTTCTTCTCGAGGAGCCAGAGAATCACCAGGGTTACGAAGTATATCAGTACGAAAAGAAATGAGAAGATCCCCACCACATACAGGGTGTGACTCTGACTCATGGCGAGCTGTAGAAATTCTTGATTCGTCCCCTTGGACGCCACGAGGGCTCGATATGGAGACCCCGCATAATGCGCACCAAGCTGGAATGCGCCAAGCATCACCCAGCAGGCGCAACAAAAAATTGAAAACTTTTTTAGGTAGGACATGGTAATATTTCCGTCGAACGTTGATTAAACCAACCCCCGTCGGTTTATCCAATTTGGGATTGGGTTGTTGGCGAGTCTCATAGAAAAACAGGGGGGCAAAAAAAGAAGGGGTGAGCGACCACTCCAGATTTCTTGGATAAGCCGTTCGGTTTATCCAATCCAAGATCAGCGTGCCGCCGAATGAGAAGTTTCAAAGGTTGGTGGGGTGCGCGCTTTTGTCCCGATTGGGATAGCATTGTGCATGCTGAGCACCGCTTGGAAAATGTAAATGCAGCATCTTCGTTAAAATGAAATCACGATTCGAAGTTGTGGAGTTGGTCCGCGCCAAGTTGCGCATGAAACACTATTCTCTTTCGACCGAGGACACGTACTGCTGGTGGATCGGCCAATATTACGATCATTGCCTGCACCTGGCGCCGAAGATGGCCCGTGAGCGAAAGATGGAGTCCTTTCTGACTCATCTCGCGTTGCACCGCAATGTGGCGGCGAAGACCCAAAATCAGGCATTCAGAGCCCTGCTTTTTCTCTATAAGGACGTGCTCGGCGTTGAACTGGGTGAAGTTAACGCGCTCCGCGCCAAGAAGCCTTCCCATCAGCGGGCGTCACCGTCGCGCGATCAGATCCGTCAGTTTCTCGCTGCGGTGGAAGATCGGCCCAGTACCCCGGCAAAGCTGTTGGTGGCGTTGCTCTACTGCTGCGGGATGCGCGTCAGCGAGCCATTGGAAATGCGCATTAAGGATGTTTTGTGGGACGAAGGCCAGCACGGCTCGCTGATGCTGCGGGGCGCGAAAGGTGGGAAGGACCGGCGGGTGCCGGTCCCTTCAGCATGTGTCGAACCCCTTCGGAAGCAAATGACCAAGGCGCAGGCAATCTGGTCGGCCGACAGAACCCATTTTCCGGACGTCGGAGTAAGCATGCCTCACCGGTTGGACGTTAAGTATCCCAAGTACCCTTTTGCCTGGCAATGGTTCTGGGTTTTCCCCGCGCCCGGGCATTGCAACGATCCTCGCACCGGAGTCCGCGGGCACCATCACCTACTCCATGACTCGCTGCAACGAGCGGTCTTGTTTGCCGCCGCCAAGCTCGAACTCCAAGGACTCATCACGCCCCACGTTCTGAGGCACGCCTATGCCACCCATTCTCGCGAGAGCGTCGATGCCTTGCGGGAACTTCTGGGCCATACTTCCATCGAAACTACTGCTGGCTATCTCCACCCGGTGGTGGACAAGGCGACCAACCCGCTCGACGATCTGTTGAATCGCCCCGCCGCAGCCTGACCACGAAGACGGTATGGCATTAGTAGCGCCTTTCCTGGGCAGCCCAAGGCGGGAGACTCTGGTCGGAATCTGCAGGACAATACTGCGAAGGATCCAACCCATTAACGGCCGCTATAGCGCAGCCTGCCATGCGGACATTTCCTACGGAGCGTTTTTGGTTTTCAACTTCGTATGGATAACGTCCGCTGTGAATCGTGCCAATAAATGCATCGTGATTTGATCAATGCAGGTTGCCAAAAGGTTGCCCGAAACTTTGTTTTTGCCTTCACTTTTCCGAACATTCAGTGCACTTCATTTCACGTTCTAAAAAACTAACCCTCAACTAAGTCCGCGTTAATTGAGCGACTTAGCTTTATGGCGGAAGACTGGTTCGAGTCCCGTTGACCGCCCCAATTTCAAACGGCGGGATTGCATGTTTCTCTCGGAACATGGCGTAACTTTTGTAAATATCGCCTCGCCTACGTGCCAGCTTCAGGTATCCGGTGACAGCCATGATATCCTTCAAGAAACTGCTGGGTAAGGACGAGAAGTTCTACGACCTTTTGGAAGCAAGCGCCGAGGAAACGCGGATCAGTACCGACCTCCTGGTCAAAATCCTCCGCAATGAGAGCGCCGCACAGGCCTCGAGCATCCACGAGATCATCCAGACGCGCCGCAAAGACAAGCGCATCACCCAGCAGATCACAGAGGAGCTTTGCAAAACCTTCGTCACCCCGTTCGAGCGCGAGGATATCGAGGCACTTTCCCTGGCCCTCTACCGCATTCCGAAGACCGTCGAGAAAATCGTCGAACGCCTGACCATCTGTCCCGCCCGCGTGCCGCGTGAAAGCATGCAGCGCCAGGTGGCACTGCTGGAGGAAGCGGTCGAAGCCGTCGTTTTCATGGTCAAGGAACTGCGCAAAGGGATCCAGGTGGACCGGATTCAGGACGCCAACAACCGCCTGCAATTCGCCGAGGGCGAAGCGGACAAAGTCATGCTGGCGCTGGTCAAGGATCTCTACAACGGCCCCTATGAGGCCAAAGAGGTGGTCATCCTGATGGAACTTTACGATCTCGTTGAAACCGCTGTCGACCGTGCGACGCCGGCAATGTGGTTTTTCAAATCATGTTGAAATACTCCTGAAGCCCGACCGCCGCCCCGCCGCCGAGCCCCATGACAATTTTCCTGATCGTCCTCCTGGCCGCACTGGTCTTCGAGTATATCAACGGCTTTCACGACGCCGCCAACGCCATCGCCACGGTCGTCTCGACGAAAGTGCTGACCCCGCGCCAGGCCATCGCGCTCGCCGCCTTCTTCAATCTCATCGGCGCCCTCGCCGGCACGGCCGTGGCGAAAACCATCAGCGGTGGATTAGTCGACGCGCATGCCGTCACGATGACCACGATTTTTAGCGCGCTCTTCGCGGCCATCGTCTGGAATCTTCTCACCTGGTGGCTCGGTCTGCCATCGAGTTCCAGCCACGCCCTGATCGGCGGCTTGTGCGGCGCGGCCCTGTCCACCGCCTCGGACGATTGGAGCGTGCTGATCTGGTCGGCCGTGGATTCACACGGCAAGGCCATCGGCCTCTGGCCCAAGGTGGTCCTGCCCATGCTGAGTTCGCCCGTCGCAGGTTTTGTCGGCGGCGCGCTCCTGATGTTTATCCTGTTGGTTTTTATTCACCGGCTCACGCCTCGCGTGGTGAATGGCGTTTTCGGCAAGCTCCAACTCGTGAGCGCAGCCCTCATGGGCTACAGCCACGGCTCCAACGACGCCCAAAAAACGATGGGCATCATCACCCTCGCGCTCTTCACGGCCACCAAGACCGGGGTATTCAAGGATCTGCCCGAATGGGCCGGGTTTCTCCGCGTTCCAGAGTTCAAGGACATCCCACTTTGGGTGGTCCTTTCATGCGCGATTACGATGGCGGCTGGGACGGCCGCCGGCGGCTGGCGCATCATCCGCACCATGGGCCACAAAATGGTCAAACTGCAGCCGGTGCATGGCTTCGCCGCGGAAACGACCGCTGCGCTGATTATTCACGGCGCTTCCACCTTGGGCATTCCCGTTTCCACCACGCACGTCATTTCGACCTCCATCATGGGCGTCGGCGCCATCAAACGCTTCAGCGCCGTCAAGTGGGGCGTGGTGGAACGCATCATTTGGGCGTGGGTGCTCACCCTGCCCGTCTGCGGCCTGCTCGGCTATCTGACAGAAAGGCTGTGCCGATTGCTGGGCAGTCATTGAGCTGGAGAAGCGGCTTTACGCCGCGATGTTTGGCGAATCGCGGCGTGAAGCCGCTCTTCCGGTGCCCAACCCACCAGCATTTAAACCGGCGGAGTGCTGAGCGAGTCCAGCCTTGGCGTCTTCGCGATGTCGCTGTGGCGGATGTCCTGGCCCTTGGAAAGAAAGACCATCTCCTCGGCAATGTTCACCGCATGATCAGCAATCCGTTCGATCGATTTCGAAATAAACATCAGTTCGATAGCGCGCGAAATCGTGTCCGGTTTCTCGATCATGAAACTCGTGAGCCGGCGGTAGAGCAGCCGGTTGAGATTATCCACCTCCGAATCGCGGCGAATCACGCTCAACGCCTTGTGCTCGTCCTCTTGGACAAAGCAGTCGAGGGCATCGCGCAACATTTCCAGGGCGATATTCGCCATGCGCGGCAAATCCGAATAAAGCTCCAGGCGCGGCTCGATGGCGAGCTTGCGCGAACGGCGCGCAATGCCCGTGGCCTCGTCCCCCACCCGCTCCAGGTCATGGCTCGCCTTCATGCCGACCACAATCACGCGCAATTCCGACGCCACCGGCCCGCGCAGCGTCATGTAGCGGATGGCCTCGTCGTCAATCTGCACCTCCAGTTTGTCGAGTTCGTCATCGGCCACGATGACCTTGTCGGCGAGGGGAATATCGCCGTCCACCAGCGCCTTCATGGCCAGCCGGGTTTGGTCCATCGCACGTTCGCCCATCTGCAGGAGGTGGGAACGGAAGGTTTCGAGTTCAGCGTCGAAGAAACGTTTCATGTTTTTAAAAGAAGGGAGGAGCGAGGAGTGGTGGCAAGGAGCGAGGAGTGAGTGATGAGAGTGCTTACTGGACGCTCGCTCCCCTCCGACTCATTACTCGCTACTGGTCGCTTCGGCTCAGCCGAAACGACCGGACACATAAGCTTCCGTCTGTGGATTGCCGGGATTCATAAAGATGGTGCGGGTATCGGCAAATTCCACCAGCTTGCCGAGATAAAAGAAAGCCGTGCGATCCGAACAACGTGCCGCCTGTTGCATGTTGTGGGTCACGATGACGATCGTGAATTGCTTTTTCATTTCGTGAATCAGTTCCTCGACCTTCGCCGTGGCGATCGGATCGAGCGCCGAGCAGGGCTCATCCATCAAGATGATTTCCGGCTCGACCGCGACGGTCCGGGCAATGCAAAGGCGCTGCTGCTGCCCGCCGGAGAGACCGAGCGCACTTTGGTGCAAACGGTCCTTCACCTCGTCCCAGAGCGCCGCGCCGCGCAGGCTTTTCTCCACAATTTCATCCAGGCGTGCTTTGTTCTTTTCCCCCTGAATCCGCAGGCCATAGGTGATGTTGTCGTAAATGGATTTGGGGAAAGGGTTCGACTTTTGGAAAACCATCCCGACCCGTTTGCGCAGTTCGATGACATCCACCCTGGGATCAGAGATATTCACCCCGTCAATCCGGATCTCACCCTTGGTGATGCGGGTGCCGTCGATCAGATCGTTCATCCGGTTGAGGCAGCGCAACAGTGTGCTCTTGCCGCATCCCGAGGGCCCGATGAAGGCCGTGACCTCGCGTTCCTTGATGTTCAAGGTGATGTTGTGCAATGCCCGCGAGGCGCCGTAACAAAAATCGATCGCGTCGATTTCAATCACATTGCGGGCCGCGGGATTGGCCACAGTGGTGGGGGCCGCCGGGACGGTGCGCGCGGCGAGGGTGTGAGTGACTTCAGGCATGGTGAGAGTGGTGCTTACCATTTGTATTTTTTGCGGAGGCGCGTGCGAAGAATGACGGCGGTCGCCGCAATCGCGGCGACGGTGAAAAGGAAAACGAAAGCCGTGCCGTACTGCACATCGCGCG
>JANYDX010000153.1 GCA_025363395.1 Verrucomicrobiota bacterium | reverse complement strand
CCGCACTGAAACGCGATATTGCCGTCCGCCGCGCACAGTGTGCTGAATCCTTGACTCAGCTGGCGCGCCCCTTGGGATTGCTTGACCGGATCACTTCATTTTGGCGGCGTCTTACCCCCTTCGTTAAAATGGCCGCTGTCCCGCTCGGGGTTCTCAGCACCCGCACATTTTTGTCACGGTTCAAGACAATTGGATCGATCATCCGGTGGGGGCCGCTCGCTTTCGGAGCATTGCGCGGCATCACATCCGCCATGAAGCACCGCTCTGGATCTTCCGCCTCGTTGAACGGGAGGCGATGATGCTTTGCTTCGGCTCCTTTCGCCGCTTGATCTTCCCGCAGGTCACGCCCGCGGATGGGCTTTGGCGTAAATCTCCTTGAGGCGCGCCACGCTCGTGTGAGTGTAGATTTGCGTCGTGGTAAGACTGGCATGCCCCAGCAACTCCTGCACGACCCGCAAGTCGGCTCCGGAGTTAAGGAGATGCGTCGCGTAGGAATGTCGCAATTTGTGCGGGGAAAGATCCATCGGCAAATCGACCAGCGCCAGGTATTTTTTGACGAGCAACTGCACGGCCCGCACCGGCATTCGCTGATGGACTTTCGTGATCACCACCGGGTCAGCCGCGGCAGTCTTTTGCGCGAAATCGTCGCGAAACTTCTTCATCACCGCCATGGCCACTGCCCCGAGTGGACAGACCCGCTCCTTCCGTCCTTTCCCCAACACCCGCGCACTGCCATTGCTGAAGTCCACCGATTTGTAGGTGAGCGCCACCAGTTCGCTCACGCGCAGACCGCCGCCATAGAGCAACTCAAGCACCAACCGGTCCCTCCAGGCGCTGAATTCATCTAGCGATTCATTAAGCAACAGTTTGTTCGGCCCGCTGAGGAGCAGCGTCATTTGTGCTTCAGTTAGGAATTTCGGCAGCGCCTTTTCCAGTTTCGGCAGCGGCACGTCCGCGAAGGGATTCTGCGCCATGCGCCCCTGCCGCATCCAGAAACGAAAAAATGCCCGCAGGCCGGAAACATGATTGTGCAGGGTGCGGCGCTTGAATCGTCGCTGAGCCTCAATGATGAAATCGCGCGTGTCCCGGGGAGAGAGCGCGGTGAAATCCGCCCCGCCGCGTTTGCTTCGCCGCAGCCACGCATAAAAATCGCCGAAAGCCTGGCTGTAATTGCGCACCGTGTAGGCGGAGTAGCGCCGCTCCTTGGCCAGATAATCAAGAAACGGCTGCAACCACTCCGCGATCACCGCCGGCGGCAAGCCGGCAGTTTCTCCTGAATCTACAGTGGCCGGTATCATCAATGCGCGGGGTTCCCTCATCAGTGTGTCTTCATGGACTCGAGCTAATCGCACCAGCATCCACCCCCAGCTCAGCCTCCACCTCGCGCATGACCCGATCGCATTCCTTCCGCAAGGCGCCCTCGGGATCCAGTCCCTTCACTCGCGCGGCGGCAGAGAGCTCGAAGAGCATCCGGCCAAGCGTAGCCTCGTCGAGCTGTGTGCCGAGCGACTGAACTTGCGCAGCATCGATCACCCCTGCCGCGGGAAGTTGCTTCTTCTCGATTCGTTTGGCGACCTCCTCGGCAAACATCAGAGCCGGCAGTCTCGGCGGGAGTTCCTTGAAAACGGTCGATTCGATTTTGCCCGCGGCGGCTTTCTCCCCCGCCTTCACTTTTTCCCAGACCTCAAGAACCTGGGCGGAAGTGCCCACCTTGTTGGCGCCGAATACATGGGGATGCCGGCGGATGAGCTTGTCGTTGATGTCACGGGCCACGTCCTCAAAATCAAACTGCCCTCGCTCGGTGGCGAGTTGCGCGTGGAAGACGACTTGGATCAGGACATCACCCAGTTCCTCCCGCATGTGGGGCAGATCCATCCGGTCGATGGTATCGAGCAATTCGCTGCACTCGTCGATCAGGCAACGGGTCAGGGTTTGGTGGGTTTGCTCGCGATCCCAGGGACAACCGTCCGGGGCCCGCAACCGGGCCACGGTACGGCACAAATCTTCAATGGCGCTCATTGAAACGCAGGAATTACCACGTAACCGACGGAACACACGGAAAAAGCGCGCAATTTGGTTTTGCGTCACGGGAGGCAGTCGATTGCGTGGTACGACAGATGGACAAACTGACTGAAATCATGGCGCATAAGCGAAGCGAAATCGCCCCGCTCGTCCGGGCGGTGTCGCTCGCGGAGTTGCAAGAGCTAAACCGTTCCCTGCCCAAGCCGCCATCGTTCCTGCAGGCGTTGAAGCGAAGTGATGGCGGGCTCGCGGTCATCGCCGAAATTAAGCGCCGGTCGCCCTCCGCCGGTGCGATCAAGGAAAACGCCTCCGCACTGGAACAGGCTCTCCGTTACCGCGCCGCCGGGGCCAGTGCGCTCTCCATCCTCACCGACGAAAGATATTTCGGCGGCACGCTGGCGGATCTCACCGCAGTGACCGGATACTTTGCGCAAAACGCCCCGGCCCTGCCCTGCCTGCGCAAAGATTTCATGGTGCATCCGGTCCAGGTTTTGCAGGCGCGCCTGGGCGGCGCCAGTGCGATCCTCATCATCGTGCGCGCGCTGACCGACCCGGAAATCGCCACACTCCAGCACGCCGCCACCGCCGCCGGACTGGACGCGCTTTACGAGATTCACAATGAGGCAGACCTGACTCGCGCCGTCCGCCACCAAGCCAGGATCATCGGCGTTAACAACCGCGATCTCGCCGTGTTCAAAACCGATCTGGCCCTCAGTGAACGATTGATCCCGCAGTTTCCCAAAAACGTCGTCGCCGTCAGCGAGAGTGGCATCACCACGCCGGCCGATGCTGCGCGCGTGAAAGCCGCGGGAGCCCAGGCCGTGCTTGTGGGCGAATCCTTAATGCGCGCGGAAGATCCCGCAGCGCTTATGGCGGAGTTCAACCGTCATGAGTGAAAAGCGCACACCCAAGCTTCTTCCGCGCCGCGAATTCATCCGCCGTCTCGGCTGGAGTGTCGCGGCCGGCGGCGTGCTCATCCTGTTTTCCCTGACCATCGGCATGATCGGATATCACGTGGTGGGCGAACTGCCTTGGATCGACGCCTTTCTCGATGCCTCGATGATCCTCTCCGGCATGGGACCGATGTCCACGCTGCACACGGACGCCGCCAAATTGTTCGCTGGCTTTTACGCGATTTACTGCGGAATCGCCCTGATTGGCACGACCGGAGTGATTCTGGCCCCGGTCATTCACCGCGCGCTTCACAAATTTCATTTGGAAGACAATTCGTAGGCCTTCCCATGCCGCTTTCACTTTCCGCCACCCGTGAGCTGCTGGCCCAGCTCGGGCATGAACCGAAGCAATTTCTGGGACAAAATTTTCTTGTGGACGGCAACATCGTGCGAAAATCGGTGGAACTCGCTCACGTCAGCGCCGGCGACGCCGTCGTCGAGGTCGGTCCCGGCTTGGGCACCTTGACTTCTGCCTTGTTGGAGGCAGGAGCCGAAGTCTGGGCGGTGGAAAAGGACCGTAATCTCCACGCCCATCTCACGGAGACCCTCGGAAAAACCCATCCGCGGCTGCATCTGCTGGAAGGCGATGCCGTGGAGCATCCGCGGGCAGCTTTGCCCGTGGAACGCGGCGGGGCTTTCAAAGTAGTCGCGAATCTGCCCTATGCGATCGCCACGCCTTGGCTCGATGCGGTGTTGAGCGGCCCGCTCCCTTCGGTGCTGGTGCTCATGCTGCAGCAAGAGGCGGCCCAGCGTTACACGGCGCAGCCGGGCACCAAATCGTTCGGTGCCATTTCGATTTTTTTGCAGTCCGCTTACACCCTGGCTCCCGGACACAAGGTGGCCTCCGGCTGTTTTTATCCCCGGCCGGATGTGGAATCTTACCTCCTCAATCTGGTGCGCCAGCCCGACCCGTTTATTTTCTCTCCGGACACCAAACGGCTTATCCGCGCCTGTTTTCAACAGCGCCGCAAACAAATCCGTGCTCTGCTGCGGGACAAGCTCACTGAGGAAAAGTCCCTTTCGTGGCTGGCCCGGCTTACGGCGGCCGGACTGGGCCCCCAAGCTCGGCCAGAGCAGATCCCGGTGGCACTCTGGCAGGAATTTCCTGTCTGAACGCAACCGGCTTGAAAATTCCGCCGGGGAGTACAGTTTTTATCCAGCTATGTTTCCCCGCCTGCTTGCTACATTTACCGCCTCCGTCGCGCTGACCGTCATGGCCTCAGCGCAGGACGGGACGATGGCAGGCCGGATGGAGGGCGAAAATTACATCTCCCCCACCGGCGAATTCAAAATCCCCGCCCCCATCCTGTCCGAGCTGGGCGGCACGATCACCGACACTGAAAATGTCGTCACTTTCAGCGACAGCTACAACACGCACATCAGCATCGCCTGTTTTGAACTCGATGCGGCGCAAAAATGGGAGCGCGACACCCGTGGTCTGCGCGACTACCTGCTGTATTTTTTCAGCACCTTTGTGTTGGCGGATTTTCAAACTCGCTTCCCCAAATCCACCATCGAAAGCGCGCGTTTTTTGCCCGACTTGATGAATGGAACCATGATCACATTCGCACTCTTGCCGGGCGGTTCCTATTTCGAGGCGAAAAACCGGCTGGTCGAGGATCCGCCGCAAAACTCTCTCGTGGCCAAGCGCGGCACGCTGCTCTTCGTCCGCCACGGGCATATTTATGTCATCAGCACTGAACTGGCCGAACGAGCCACCCAGCGCAGCACCTATACAAAAACGGTCGAACAGGAAAACCAATTGCTGAGTGAACGTCTTACGACACTGGTGGGCCGGTTGATATTCACCGATGGCAAACCACACCCGCCCTAGTTCCGGTGCACGAGCCACCCTCGCGAAAAGATTCTTCCGCACCGTTTCACCGCCCTGTCCCGGATCCATGATTAATGATCTTCCCCGCTCCAGCGCTCCGCTGAATTCCCACGTCTTCGATTGGAACAGCTTGATTGCGCTGCCGACCAAGGCGGGCGAATGCCGCAATTTCTTCGACTCCGCCACGCGCACCCTGGCGCGCATGGAATGCCATGCCACCACACTGCGCGCAGGGGAGCGGGCGCACGAAGCCCACCAACACCCCGACGAGGAAATGATCTTCCTCAAGGAGGGGCAGCTCGAAGTCATCATCAATGACCGGGTCGAGCAGGCCCGGACGGGAGCGGTGCTTTTCTTTGCTTCCATGGATTTACATGGTCTGCGCAACGCCGGGGCCGGTCCCGCCACTTACTATGTGCTGCGGATTTTCCCGCGCGATCTCGCTGCATCGTGACAGGCCAATACCGTCGTAGGTTTGGCTGGCGATTTTTTGCACGCAAACCCGGACCTGAACTCCGCGTAACCGACGGTGCACAAAGGGCTCGTCTTTGCCCCCCCGAAAGTTTTGTTTCCTCTTTGGTGAACAAACGCGCACTTCTTGACCGAATTCTCGTCCGCCTGCAGGCCGAACTGGACATGCTGACCCAAGCCGCCCTTGCGACCCACGCCGAAGCCACTGACGAGGAAAACAAGGCGGAGGATAAATACGATACCCGGGGCCTGGAAGCCTCCTATCTGGCCATTGGCCAGTCCAAGGCCGCGGAGGAAGCAGCTCAGGCGCTGGCACAATTTTCCGCGCTCGCGGTGCGCGATCTCAAGGACGGCGAACCGGTCAGTTTGGGCACGATGGTGGTGCTCGAAGCCAATGGCCAATCGACTCATTACTTCATGGGCCCCCGCGCTGGTGGCACTGAGATTGAACACGAGGGCCGCACGGTTTTGGTGATCACCCCGCAGTCACCGCTCGGCCGGCAGCTCATGGGGCGACGCCAGGGAGACACCCTCCAGCTCGACCTCGGCGGAAAACGCAGCCCCCAGCTTGTTGCACTCGTCAGCTAGAAAATGCACCGGGCGCGGGCCATTCCATTTATCAGGTTACGCTGAATGACTTTTCTTGATGCACGTTCCTTTCGCTCACGAATTCCTCCGTTAAATTTATACGGTGCGAAACCTCTCTCCCGGTCGTTCGTCACCATGGTTTCACACCTCCACGGGTTTAACGGGCTCCGGTAGATTATCATTCAATCCACGCTTATGGCATCCTCAGGGAAATCGTTTTTAAAATTCATTCTCGTTATTGCCGTGATTGCGGCAGCCGGTGCGGGAGTCTTTTACTACCTTCAGGGCCGGGATACCCCCAAGCCACCCGAGTACACCACGACCACCATCGCCCGGGGTGAAATCACTCAGGTAATCACCGCCACCGGCCAGCTCGATGCCGTGCTCTCCGTTGACGTGGGCAGTCAGATTTCCGGGCAGATCAAGGCGCTGTACGCCGATTTCAACACTCCCGTCAAAAAGGATCAGGTAATCGTCGAGATCGATCCCGCCACCTATCAGCAAAAGCTGAGACAAGCCGAAGCCAGTCTGGCATCCGCCCAAGCCACGTATACTCTTTCCGAACTCAACGCCAAACGTACGCAGGATCTGTTCGGCAAAGCCCTCGTGACTCAGCAGGATCAGGATGCCGCCCAGGCCCAGCTGCAGCAAACCAAGGCCCAACTCCTCACCAACCAGGCCACCGTGGAAAACGCGCGAGTCGATCTCTCCCGCTGCACGATCTATTCGCCGATTGATGGCGTGGTCATTTCCAAACTGACCGAGGTCGGCAAAACCGTCGCCGCCAGCCAGAATGTTCCCATCCTCTTCACCATCGCCAACGATCTCGCGAAAATGCAAATCACGGCGGCGGTGGCCGAGGCTGACATCGGGTCCGTCGAGGTGAATCAAACGGTCAACTGTACGGCGGAAGCCTTTCCCAGCCGGACCTTTCGCGGCATCGTGACCCAGGTTCGCAATGCCCCGAAGACCACCAGCAACGTTGTCACGTACGACACGATCATCAGCGTGGACAACAAGGATCTGAAGCTCCGTCCCGGTATGACAGTCAACGTTTCCATTGTGGTGGCGCGGCAAGATAATGTCTTGCGCGCCCCTAATGCCACTCTCCGCGTGCGCATGCCCGAAGGCGTCGTCGTCGCCAAACTAACCGTGGCTGCTCCTAAATCCGCTGCTCCGGCGGCAGCCAGTCCCGCGCCTG
>JANYDX010000142.1 GCA_025363395.1 Verrucomicrobiota bacterium | reverse complement strand
ACACAGAAAAAGAGGGGAAATTTAATGCCATCCATAAAATTGGACAACCGTTTGTGGGTAGGGAGGGAACACTGGGTCGGTTGCGATATCAGCACAGTTTTCTGTGCATTCCGTGTGTTCTGTGGTGAAATTCCCTGCTGGGTTATGTCCGGGGGCTCCTGGTAAAATTATTTTGCGCCCGGGAATTCACGAAGGGCCGTAATTTAAAGCCTGAAAGCTAAACTCCAGCAGAGTTAACCACGGAATAGACGGAATACACAGAAATGGAGAGTGGACTAAGGTTCCTGGATTTATGGATTAAAATCTTCTGATTTTGCCGCTCGGCAGCGGTGGCGAAAGCCAGCACGCTGACCGTCGAACACCATGGGCACACTGCTCGTCAAAAATATCCACACCCTGGTCACGATGAACGGTGCACGGGATGAAATCCGCCATGCCGCCGTGTTCGTGCGCGACAATGTCATCGAGCAGACCGGCCCCACCACTGAGCTTCCCGCGACCGCCGACGAGGTGCTCGATCTGCAAGGCCGTCACGTCGTGCTCCCGGGTCTCGTCAACACGCACCATCATTTCTACCAGACGCTGACCCGTGCCATCCCCGCTGCGCAAAACTGCGATTTGTTCCAGTGGCTCAAAACCCTTTATCCC
Source organism: Verrucomicrobiota bacterium (assembly GCA_025363395.1). Classification (GTDB taxonomy): domain Bacteria; phylum Verrucomicrobiota; class Verrucomicrobiia; order Opitutales; family Opitutaceae; genus Lacunisphaera. Next base: position 4,555 of record JANYDX010000142.1, on the reverse strand, counting down.
ATTTGGGCGAAGCTCACGGCCGAGGGAGTTTATGTGAGCGCCCAAATGGCCGCGGCGGAACTCATGCTTTCGGGTTGCACGACCTCCAGCGATCACCTCTATCTTTTTCCGAATGACTGCAGCCTCGATGATGAGATCCGCGCGATGCGCGATATCGGTCTGCGCTTTCACGCGTGTCGCGGCAGCATGAGCGTCGGCGAAAGCCAGGGCGGATTGCCGCCCGATTCGCTGGTCGAAAAAGAGGCGGACATCCTGCGCGACAGCCAGCGGTTGATCGGGCAATACCACGACCACACCCGCCACGCGATGCTGCGTGTAGCCCTTGCCCCCTGCTCGCCGTTTTCCGTCTCACGGGATCTGATGCGCGAGTCGGCGGCGCTCGCCCGGGCTCATCCCGGTGTGCGGCTGCACACGCATCTCGCGGAAAATAAATCCGATGTCACTTACAGCCTGGAGAAATTTGGTCTCACGCCCGGTGATTACGCCGAGTCGGTTGGCTGGCTGGGCGCGGATGTCTGGCATGCGCACTGTGTGCAGCTAAGCGACGATTCCATTGCAAAATTCGGCCGCACGGGCACGGGCGTCGCTCATTGCCCGTGCAGCAACATGCGCCTCGCGAGCGGCATTGCCCCGGTGAAAAAAATGCTCTGCGCGCGCGTGCCGGTCGGACTCGGCGTGGACGGCGCCGCCTCGAACGATGCGACCAATCTTTTCCACGAGGCGCGCGCCGCCTGCCTGCTTGCACGCGTCGGGGCGCAGGACGCCTCGGTGATGACGGCGCGGGAGGCGCTTGAACTCGCCACGTTGGGCGGCGCCCGTGTCCTCGGCCGCGATGACATCGGCAGTCTCGCGCCCGGAATGGCCGCGGATTTTATTGCCGTGAATCTGGACCGTCCTTCGCTCGCCGGGGCGCAGCATGATGTGGTGGCTGCGTTGATTCTCTGCCAGACCGACACGGTGGACTACAGCTTCATCAACGGCCGCCGCGTCGTTGACCAAGGCCGGCTCACCACGGTCGAACTGCCAACTCTTGTGGAAAAAACCAACCGCCTGTCGGCGCGGCTGATGGAGTCGGTGTGAGACGGTTTTTCGGTGCGCGTTTCGGATATTTACCACAGAATACATCGAATACGCTGAAAACCATGAGATGATATTTCGCCTCAAGGCGCGGAGGATCTCCCTTTCTGTGTATTCTATGTGTTCTGTGGTGAACCTGGTTCTGAGTTTGGGTTCTCCGTGTTTTGTCGTTCGAAAATCAGAGGTGAACTGCGGCCGGAATTTTTGCGGGCCACGCGAGATTCAACACCAGCGCGGTCAGCCCGCCGGCCGAAATACCTGATTCCAAAAGTGACCGGGCGAACTCGGGCAGGCTGGCGAGGAGGGCCGGTTGCGTGGGCAGTCCGAGGCCCACGCCGAGCGAGAGGGCGACAATCACGCCTTCGCGCTGGCCGAGTCCGGCGCTCAGCAGAAGCCGGATGCCGGCGACGGCGACGAGTCCAAACATCATGAGCGCCAAGCCACCCAGCACGGCCGGCGGCATCACCGTCACCCACCGCCCGATGGCGGGGAACAAACCCAGCACCGCGAGAATCGATGCCATCACATAGCCCACGCGCCGGCTCGCGACTCCGGTGATTTGAATGACGCCGTTGTTCTGCGCATAGGTGGCGCTTGGAAATCCGCCAAAAAGCGCGGCGACCGTGCTGGTGATTCCATCCGCCAGCACTCCGCCGGAGAGGCGCCGCCAGTGCGCGGGTCCGGTGGGCGCCAGTCCCGACAATTGCGAGGTTGCGGTGATGTCACCCATCGCTTCGAGCAGGGACACGAGATAGACGAAGGCGAACGGGGGGACGAATTTCCAGTCGTAGGCAAAACCGTGCGGGAGCAACCGTGGTTGGGTGAACCATGCTCCCGTACCCGGCTCGGGCGCATGCAAGCCGCCGACGAGTCCGCACAACACGCAGCCGACAATAACACCGCAGGCTGCGCCGGCGATCCGCGCCCACGCTTTGCCGGTGGCTTGGGCGACAACGATCACCGCGACGACTGCGGCGCCGATCGCGAGACCGAGCCATCCGGGAGCGCCGGGCCTCACCGGTGCCGCCAGTCCGTAGAAGGCGGTCGGAATAAGAGAGGTGCCAATCAGCAACACCACCACGCCGGAGACGAGCGGGGTGAACACGGTGCGCAGCCGAGAAATAAAAGGCGCGAGCACGATCAGCAGTGGCGCGGTGACACAGGACAGGCCGAGCATCAGGGCGAGTCCGCCCGCTTGTCCGGCCACCGTCAGGGGCTGAAGGAAAGCGAAGCTGGTCCCGGTGACACTGAGGAGGCCCGATCCGACCGGTCCGCGCTGCCGGCACTGGAGCCAGGTACCAAAGGCGGAAGCGAGGAGCGCGATGCTAATGAGGTATGCGGTGTCCGCCTGGGAGAACTTGAGCACGCCGGCGAGAATCAGCGGCGGGGTGATGGTGCCCACGACCATGGCGGAAACGTGTTGCGCGCCGACCAGCAGTGACGGACCGAACGGGATGCGGTCCTCCAGGCCGTAGACGATGTTGCTCGGGCCGGGAGTCGCGGGCGAGGGTAATACTTCCATTCAATCCTGAGAGCAAGGGGCGGGCCAGTGAGCCGCGACGCGCGCGAAAAAAAGCCGCCCGATTGGGGCGGCTTTTTTGTGAGGAAGAGGAAGAGGTGGTCGAAGAATTCCACGGCGAGGTCGCCGTGGCTCCAGCAGACTTACCTTTCCGGTCAGAAGTTGTATTTGATATTCAGCTGGAAGGTCGTGCCGGCGAGCGCGAAGATGGAAGCGTTGCCGTAAACGGAATTGGGTGGAGCCCAGTTTTTCTGGTCGGTGACGTTGCCGATGTTCACCCGAAAGTCCCATTTTTTCGTGTAGTGGTACCAGATGCTCGCATCGATTTCATACTGGGTGGGAATGACGAGGGTGCCCGCGAAGTTGTTGTTGATCGGGCTCGTGACGAGGGTGTTGGCGGAGAAGCCCCAGCCGCTGTCGAAAGAATATGAGATGAGGCCGTTGAACTGACTCTTTGGCAGACCGGAAACACGGCCTTTGACGCTGGACGAGGCGTAAAAGTCGCCGACGCCGCCGTCCGACTGGAAGCCGGGGGTCGTCGTGGCTTTGATGTACGAATACGACAGCGTACCGTAGAGATGTTTATTGGGCTGGTAGTTCAGTTCGGCTTCGAGGCCCTTGGCTTCAAACTCTTGAATGATGGTGCTGCTAGTGCTCTTGGCCGTGCGCTTCTGGTCATACACCGCGAAATTAAGAAACAGCGTGTCTTTGTTCAGGGCGTACTTGGTTCCCAATTCGAGCAGCTCGCTGGGTTGCTGGAAGGACTGTTTGTCCAAGGCGGTGCCGGCGCTGTTCCAACCCGTGATGCCGCCGCCGTTTCCGACGGCACCGGAGGTGTTTTTGCTGTAATTATAAGTCGCGTAGACGCTGGAGTGCACGGTCGGCTTGAACACAATGCTCGCATTGTAGTTTGGCAGCCAGACGCTGATGCTGGCTTGCGGACGGGCGGCCAGGAGAGGTTCCGTCACGTGAGCACTGAATCGGTCATATCGTGCGCCGGTGACCACGTTGAGGCTGTCGCTTAATTTCCAAGTGGCTTGGGCGAATGGTCCGACGGTCGTGCCATGGCTGTCGTTGGTGTCACCGTTCGTGATGCCGTCCGTGGCGTAGCGGCCGGGCCAGCCGGGAACCGGGAGACTGGTGAAAGGGTTCGGGAAGTTAACCGAGTTGTAGACGTTAACATAACTCAGATCTTTGGTGATATCCCAGACATTTGCCGGCTCGAAGAAATAATCGTCGTAGGCTTTGGTGCGTTGGTAGCGCAGATCGAGGCCGGCGTTGATCGATGCGCCCTTGTAGCCGGTATAAATGAACTCGGTGCGGTTCTCAGCAAACCAGGAGGGATCGATGATTTCCGAATAGTAATACGTGCTAAGGGTGTTGCGCGCAGTGTAGCTGAAGAAGGTATTGTTCACGATCTTCAGATCGGGACTGCCGGTGAAGGTTTGAATCGCCTGCGTGTTAAATTCGCGTCCGGTTGAATGATTACCGGGTTTGAGGAGTCGAGCATGACGGTCGATGGTCACGGTCGGTCCGTAGGCAATTCGGTTCTCGTAAGGAAATCCGGAAGTCACCCACTTTGAATTTTGCGCGTCAGATTGCGGGGCGGGCGTGCCCCCGACGGTGCCGATGACATCCGAGCCTCCGGCGCCGGTGCCGAAGCCGAGACGATTGCCGCTCGCATCAAGATATTGGGAAAAGCCGGTGGCGCCGGGATAGAAATCCGGAGCGGGATTGTTGTTCACGCCGGTTTTGTAGCGTCCATTGTCGATCAGGTCCTGGGTGACACGGTTGATGCCCCAGTTCTCGGTGTAGCGGTAAAACGCGGCGGTGGCGTTGACGAACAGCTCATACTTGTCCGTCGGCCGGAACGTTAAGGCGCCGTAGATCGAGTGATTCTTATTATAATAGTCGTGCCAGTAGCCCTTGCTGTCCTCGCCTGAATAGCTGAACCGGTAG
>JANYDX010000113.1 GCA_025363395.1 Verrucomicrobiota bacterium | reverse complement strand
GATGGCGGCAAACTCTATCCCGTGCGCGGTCGCAGCAAGCTGGCTTACTCGTTCCCGTGGCTGCCGAAAAAATTTCCGACATACGCGGCTTATTCAACCGCGACGGTGGAAGATATTTTTGGCGCCGATCATCTCGCCAAGGTGCGCAAGCTTACCGCGACCGAACTCGCCAGCGGGATTTTCGTGAACAAGGGCAAGGGCAGGTTTGAATTCCAACCACTGCCCCGGCTCGCGCAGATCGGGCCGATCAATGTGATCATCGCCCGCGATTTCGATGGAGACGGAAACCTGGATCTCTTCTGCGCCGGCAATAATTTCGGTCCCGAGCCCACGACCGGCCGCTTTGACGGCAGCTTGGGTGTGTTGCTCAAGGGCGATGGTAAGGGCGGCTTCACCGCTCTCTCTTCTGCGCAATCGGGGATCTCGATTCCCGGCGAAACCCGCGCGGCGGCCGCCATTTTAATCGACGGCTCAAAGCAGTCCGCTCTCGTCGTCGCACGCCGCGAAGGTCCGGTGCTCCTGTTCGCTCCCTCCAACCGATGATTCCCCCTCTGTTTTTCGCGCTTCCTTAATGTTCGCTGTGCTTCCCAAGCACGGGGCGTGTAGATTTGGCAGTCAAAAATGATACACCATGCAAACAACCCGAATCAAAACTTCGTTGTTCGTCTTATCAACCGCTTCGGCGGTTTTCGCGCTTGCCTGTACCGGCCGGGCGGCCGGCGCCGCCGCGACCAGCTCATACGATTGGATTAAGCCACTCTGGTTGGGAGAACTGTCGCTTTCCGCCAAGGAAAGTTACGACGACAATCTTCTGGGCGTCTCCGGCAAGGCTTTGAAACCTGAGTCGGCCTGGGTCAGCTCGCTTTCCTTCAAGGCCGGCCTTAATTTCGTGCCTTTGCTCGACAAGCAGAATCCGCTCAAAACATTCACGCTGGCTTACCAGCCGGAAAAATTCTCGTACGAGGGACACACAGAGGAGAACTACACGTCGCACAAGTTTAATTCGGTGATTGCCGTTAAAGAGGATAATATGTCTTTCAGTTTCGACAATGCCTTCCTCTACGTTGATGGCAATCGGGAGGCTCCGACCTATGCGCTGAACCAGTTTGCCGGCGCTGCGGCGAATCAAAATGACAAATTCCGCAATAACTACGCGCACGCGCCCGCTCGCGAACGTCGCGATCAAATCCAGGATCGTTATACGGCGTCGCTACAGTACACGTCGGGCAGCTTTTTTGTCCGCGGGGTTTCTTCCCTGACGTATTTTGATCTCAACACCCATTTCCACAACACCGGGGCCGCGCCTTACAAGGGTTACCAGAACTACGTTGATCGTTATGATATTAATGGCGGGGTGGATTTCGGTTACAAGGTTTCACCTGATGTCGCCCTGACGCTGGGCATTCGTGACGGTTATCAATACCAGGAACAATTCGACGTCACGTTTAGTGGCGACCAACACGCGTCTTCCAGTCATTACCTGCGGTTTCTCGCCGGGATCGAGGGCAAGCCGGTCAAATGGCTGACGGTTAAACTGGTCCTGGGTCCGGATGATCGCAAATACAACGCAAGTGCTGCGATGGCCCGTTTGAACACGACCCGCGTTTTTGGCGAAGGTTCGTTGACAGCCGCGCTCCCGCACAATCAGACACTGGCGCTGACTTACAAACAGTGGCTGTTTGTGGGCAGCACAGGTCTCGCTCCCTACGACGATATTACCTTTGCCTGCACTTATCATTGGAGCGCGACCAAGCAGCTCGGTTTTGATCTTGGATTCAAATATGTCGAAGCCAACTACACGGTCGGCAACGATCTCGCTGGCTCGGCACCAGCGCTGCGGGATGACTTGGATTACTTTTATTCCGTCGGGGCCACTTATGCCTTCACTTCCCACGTCATTCTGAGTGCGGGCTTCGTCTATGAGGACGGCAAGAATGGTTTGGATGGTCTCGCGGCAATTTTTGGACCTGCGTACCGCGAATTCCAGCACGGCCTCACCACGCTGGGTATCCAATATAAATTCTGATCCTCTGGTTTAAGAAATTTCGAAAGTGACCCAAGACGGCGGCGATATCGCCGCCGTCTTTTTTTTCGGGTGGATTAATGCCGCAGTCACATGTTTCCGGCACGCCGGAGCGCGCTTGGGTGATTCCTGCTCGAGGGAAATTCACCACGGTTCATCACTCTCGCGCAATGGGGCGAGGCCCGATGTTCGGTACTTCTGCATGCGATTAACGTACCCCAGCCAGGCAAGCCAGTAACTCTAAGATCTAACCCAAGTTCGTCAGTTCAAAAAACAGTGAGATAGGCACGCATGTGGTTAAAAATTTCAGGGGGTGATTTTCGGCACTACATGCTGATGAGGCGAATGCCTTTGGGCAGGGGTAGCCCGAGGTGCGCGAGCAATTGGGTGGTGACCGGGTCGGGCGGGGTGACCACCCGGAGCCGGAGTTCCGTGAGCGGCCCCGTGACCAAAACGAGTTCTCCTCTGAAACTATTTTCAACGTCCTCATCAACTAACGAACGCGGGTTAAGGATAACGCGCCTGATCGTTCAGAGGCCTGCCAGGAAGGCGTGCAACTGTTCGGCGAATTTCTGGCCGAAGCCAGGTACGGCGGAGATTTTTTCGACCGACGCGGCGCGGAGTTTTTCCAGTGATCCGAAATGCCCGAGCAACGCGGCACGCCGCACGGGACCGAGGCCGGGAAAATCGTCGAGGATCGATTCCTTGATTTTGCGGGAGCGGAGATCGGCGTTGTAGGTGTTGGCGAACCGGTGGGCTTCGTCCCGCAGCCGCTGGAGCAGGTTCAGGGCGGGGTGGTTGAGGGGAAGGTTGAGTGGCGCCCGGTCGTCGGAGAAAATGATCGTCTCCATTTTCTTCGCGAGGCCGATCAGCGGCGGCGGGACACGGTCGATGGCCACAAAGGCTTTCAGCGCCGCGCCGATTTGGCCCCGGCCACCGTCGATGACGACGAGATCTGGAAATGGTTTTTGTTCTTCGGTAAGCCGGCGGTAGCGGCGGCCCACAACTTCCTCCATCGCGCGGAAGTCGTCGTTGCCGACAAAACTTTTGATGGAGAAGCGGCGGTAGTTGTTTTTATCCGGACGGCCGTTGGTGAAATGCACCATGGAAGCGACGACGAAGGTTCCCGAGATATGCGAGATGTCGAAGCATTCCAAGTGCACAGGCAGGGTGGGAAGATTCAGGGTGGTTTGCAGCGCAAGCAACGCGCTTTGATCAGGCTGCTGCTGGACGACTTCGCGGCTGAATTTGCGCGTGGGCGAAAGGGTTCGTTCGAGGGCGAGGACGACGTCGCGGATCGCGGCGGCTTTCTCGAATTCCTGTTTGCCGGCGCGCACCGTCATTTCGGTGCGGAGCGAAGCGAGCCATTCGCGACTTTTGCCATCGAGGAAATCCGCGGCCAAGGTCACTCGTTCCCGATATTCCGCGGTCGTGACGGTGTTCGGCCAGCCGTAAAGTTCGGAGCGTACGTCGTCATATAGCTGCCAAGTGTCGTCCGAGATTTTTCTTGGCGATGAATCGCCCAGCAGCACTCCAAACCTAGAGCGCATAGTGGCGAGCGTTTTGCGCAGCAGGCCCGAGTGCGCGAAAGGCCCGAAGTAGCGCGAGCGAGCGTCTTTCTTGAAGCGGGTGAGGACAAAGCGCGGGAGTTGCGTCTCCAGATCGAGGCGGACCAGCAGGAAGCGTTTGTCGTCGATGAAGTCGGTGTTGTATTTCGGACGCCACTGTTTGATCAGTTTGCCTTCCAGCAGCAGCGCCTCGGTCTCGGACTTGACCTCGAGAATTTCCAGGTCGGCGATCATTTCGATCAGGGTGCGGATCTTTGGCTGGCTCCGCAGGGCCCGGTCGCGGCCCGCTTGAAAGTACGATGAGACGCGTTTTTTCAGGCTCTTCGCCTTGCCCACGTAGATGATGCGGCCGAGCCGATCCTTCATCAGGTAAACACCGGGACCGTCCGGCAGGGCGCGGACTTTTTCCCTAAGGGCGTCAGTGTGGCGTGGTTCGGGCATGGAGAGGGTGGCGGGGTGATGTGACTGGATAACGCGACTCTTTCATGGAACCACCGCGACCTCGCTGTGGTCCGGGCGGAACCCACCGCGAGATCTCTGCGGCTCCAATTTGCCTCTTATTTGTGGCCGGCGCTGCAGGGGGTGAAAGGGTGAGGTTACGCAATCTAACCGCTGGATTGCTCAGTTATGCCGCAGTCGCAATGCCAGAAAGCGCGTCATCAATGCCAGCCGGCTGGCATTTTGAGAAAAACCGGGTAGGTTTCGCTGACACACACCGTATGGCTACTCTTGATTCGTCCAAATTGCGTCGCGCTGTGCCGCGTTATGAATTGCTCACCTTGGGCGATGAGCTGCTGCTG
>JANYDX010000093.1 GCA_025363395.1 Verrucomicrobiota bacterium | reverse complement strand
ATCTGGCTGATGAACGGGACGAATTTTCTCACGAGTTCGACGCTGGGGATTTTCCCATTGGAATGGACGGTGGCGGGCACGGGCGATTTCAACGGGGATGGGAAACCGGACATCATCTGGTCGAACAGCATCACGGGCGAGCGTGCGATCTGGCTGATGAACGGGACGAACTTCCTCGCGAGTTCCACCCTGGGGACGTTTCCCCTGGAGTGGACGGTCAAGAATTGAACTGAGGTGTCCCGGCTCTCATTTACTCCGCGATTGGACGCGCAGAAATGCACGGGCCATTTTTTTATACTCCAGCAATCCGCCTGCGGGCGATTCAGTGCCGCCAAAAATTAACACGCCATAGGGCCTTTCCACAGTCTTTCATCATTATGCTTCAGACCATTCATCCCACCTCGCGCTCCCGCTTTTTGCCCACTTTGTTTCGCCACTTGGTTGTCTCTGCGCTTTGCGTTATGGCCCTGCCGCTGGACGCGGCGCTGGACGCACCGGTGTCTCCAAACGCCCAGCCGGGCGTCGCGAAGCTCCTCACGTTTCTCGACAGCATCAAGGGTAACTACATTGTTGCCGGTCAGCAGGAGTCGATGGATTGGTTCGGCGTCAGTAACGAGCCGCAGTTCAACGCCATTCAGCAAGCTACCGGCCGTCTCCCGGCCGTGCGTGGCTTCGACTTCATCTTCAATACCTATACAGGAAATAACTACCGTACGGTCGCGGACAACGCGATTGGTTGGGCGCGGCGCGGCGGCATCGTATTGATGTGCTGTCATATGTTCATGGACATCGGCTCCCCAGCCGGTAACCCCCAGTTCTATGTGCCGTCGGCCAACAATGGCGTCGGTACCACCTTCGACATCCGGCAGGCGGTCATCGCTGGCACACCCGAGAACATCGAGTACCTCGCCAAATTGGATATTCTCGCCGGCGAACTCACCAAGCTCCGCAACGCCGGTGTGCCCGTGATCTGGCGGCCGTTTCACGAATGCAGCGGCGGCTGGTTCTGGTGGGGCGCGCACGGTGCGACACCGTTGATCCAAGCCTATCGGATCATGTTTGACCGGTTCACCAACCTTCACGCACTCAACAATCTGATCTGGTGCTTCAATCCCACCGACCCGATCGCCACCAATCTGCCGGCTTGGTATCCCGGCGACGACGTGGTCGACATGATTAGCAACGACGTTTATCCCACGGCGGGAACGCATCCGTCATTCGCGACGGCTTACCAGCAAATGCGCGATTTCAAAGCCGGCCGCAAGGTCGTCACCATGTCCGAGAATGGCGCCATCCCCGATCCCGACACGATGTTCACCGACGGCGCGGGTTGGTCGTTTTTCTGCACGTGGAATGGATTTGAAACCAACCCGGCGCAAAATTCCGCCGCTTTCATGACCAAGGTTTATAATCATCCGAAAGTTATCACGCTCGACGAACTGCCCGCCTTCTACGTTGCGTTCCCGCTCGCTTTCACGACGCAACCGCCGGCCGCTTCGATGGTGGCACCCGGACAAAGCATGAGTCTCACGACTGCGGTGACCGGCTGGCCGGCCCCGACCTTGCAATGGCAGCGCTTGCCGGCTGGAAGTGTCACTTGGGCCAATATCAGCAATGGCGGTAATTACTCCGGATCCACGACCGCGACGCTGATCATCAGCGGCACCATCGCAGCAATGAGCGGAGATCAATTCCGTTGTGTCGCCACGAATTCCACCGGCTCAGCCGCCAGTAACCCGGCTACTCTCACGGTAAGTGTAACGCTTGCCATCACGACTCAGCCCGCGAGCCAGACGGTGACAGCCGGGACCGGGGTGACCTTTACGGCCGCCGCCAGCGGCACGCCGGCGCCGACGTATCAGTGGAAAAAGAACGGGGTGAATATCAATGGAGCGACGGGCGCCTCATTGACGCTCAGCAATGTCCAATTCGCGGACGCCGGCAGCTACACGGTGGTTGCCACGAATCCGGCCGGGTCGGTGACCAGCACTGCAGCGGTCCTGACAGTGCAGGTTTTGAGCGCGGACTTTAACAGCGACGGTAAACCAGACCTGCTTTGGTCGAACAGTATTACCGGTGAGCGGGCGCTGTGGCTGATGAATGGAACCAACTTCCTCGCTAGTTCCACACTTGGGATTTTCCCGCTGGAGTGGACGGTAGCGGCGACTGGCGATTTCAATGGCGACGGCAAGCCAGACATTGTCTGGTCGAACAGCATTACCGGTGAAAGGGCACTGTGGCTGATGAATGGAACCAACCTACTCGCCAGTTCGACGCTGGGGATTTTCCCACTGGAGTGGACGGTGGCAGCGACGGGTGATTTCAATGGGGATGGGAAACCGGACATCATCTGGTCGAACAGCATCACGGGCGAGCGCGCGATCTGGTTGATGAACGGGACGAACTTCCTCGCGAGTTCCACCCTGGGAACATTCCCGCTGGAATGGACCGTGGCCGCGACTGGCGACTTCAACTTCGACGGCAAACCGGACATCATCTGGTCGAACAGCATCACGGGCGAGCGCGCGATCTGGCTGATGAACGGGACGAATTTTCTCACGAGTTCGACGCTGGGGATTTTCCCATTGGAATGGACGGTGGCGGGCACGGGCGATTTCAACGGGGATGGGAAACCGGACATCATCTGGTCGAACAGCATCACCGGAGAGCGTGCGATCTGGTTGATGAATGGGACGAACTTCCTCGCGAGTTCCACCCTGGGAACGTTTCCCCTGGAGTGGACAGTGAAAAATTAACGTGCCGATGCTCAGGCGGGAGGGGTGGCGGCGCCTATGACCTTTTCTTCAAGTGGGAAGCTGCGGAATTAGCAAAGTGGAAGGGCGGATTACGACGATGAGGCTATTTCGGTCGTTCAACCGCTCCATGTACGCGCTGATTCGTGATACCACCAAATGCAATAATAAATCAGGGTCGGTATTCCGCTCTAATCCTATCACCTGTAAGTTAAATCCCGAGAATTTGTATCGGACTGATCATCTCCACCCTTCCGTGGATCCGCGGTTTAAAGTGCTTTCTCCCAGCTTGCGAGGAGCGTGGTCCAGCTGCTTTTTCACCGATGGCCTGTGCTCCACCCCCAATTGAGGACACCACTGGCCCGCTATTCCGTTTGTCGAAATGTGTGCGAACTGATTTACTGCTAAATATGCCTCCCGGTCATTACATCCGCTGGCTCCACTAAATCTTTGTACTCCATGAAATGTTCCCTGTCGGATTTATTCCTCGGTATTCTAAGTGTGGTAGCGTTGGCGGCCTTCGCGCCGAATGCGGTGACTGCGCAAACCTACGACTGGAAGAATGTCGTGATCAAAGGGGGAGGTTTTGTATCCGGCATTGTTTACCATCCGACCGCGCGTGACGTGCTCTATGCGCGCACTGATGTCGGCGGGGCCTTCCGCTGGCAGCCAGCCACCGGTTCATGGCTGCCCATCACGGATCATCTCGGGAAGGACGATTCGCAACTGACTGGAATCGTGAGTTTCGCGCTGGATCCGCGCGATGCCAATAAAGTTTACCTTGCCTGCGGCCAGTATCTTCCTTCGTGGGGACAGAATGCAGCCATCCTGCGTTCCAATGACCGGGGCGCGACCTGGAGTCGCACGGACCTGGCGTTCAAGCTGGGAGGCAACTCGGATGGACGTTCCACCGGGGAACGACTGCAGGTCGACCCGAATCAGGGATCGATTTTATTTCTCGGCACCAATCAGGACGGGCTGTGGAAAAGCACGGACTCGGGACAGACTTGGAATAAGGTGACCAGCTTCACCCCGACAAGTGCGACCCTGACGCTCTTCGATCCACGAACCGGCTCCAGCGGCAGCGCGACCCAAACAATCTACGTGGGCGTCAACAGCACATCGTCGGCCTCCCTCTATCGGAGTACGGATGGCGGAGCGACCTGGTCGACCGTGCCCGGTATCCCGAGCGGGGTTTTGCCTCACCATGCAAAGCTGAGCGCCGATGGCATGCTTTACGTTACCTTCAACAATGGGCTCGGACCGAACGGCGTGACGGGTGGCTCAGTGTGGAAATTGAAAACCGCCGACGGGACGTGGACTAATGTCACCCCGCCCACTGGGCAGGGTGGTTTTGCGGGACTGGCTCTCGATGTTCTCAATCCCGGCACGCTGGTGGTGACGACCTTGGATCGCTGGTCGCCCCGGGACGAAATTTATCGCAGCACGGATAGCGGCGCGACCTGGAAGGCATTAAACGCCCTTTCCACCCGAGACGGATCTTCCGCCCCGTATTCAAACGCCAGTTCACCCCATTGGCTGGGCGCAATTGAGATTGATCCATTCAACGCCGCCCGGGCGTTCTACATCACCGGCTACGGACTGTTCGGCACGGACAACCTAACGGCGGCTGACTCGAACGGGAACATCACCTGGGCATTCCGCAATGACGGCCTCGAGGAAACAGTGCCCCTCGGGATCGTGAGCCCTCCGAGCGGGGCGCCACTGGTCAGCGTCCTGGGTGACATTGATGGATTTCGGCATGATGATCTGACGGTATCACCAGCGCGCGGTCGGCATTCGGTGTCAGTGGGCACGAACAATAGTATCGATTTTGCCGAGCTCGCGCCGGACAAAATGGTGCGCAGCCACGGTGGTGGATCAGTTCGAGCCTCCCGGTCTGTTGACGGTGGGGCGAATTGGACGTATTTCGCCAGCGGACCCGCAGCGGCGATCACGGACGCTGCAGGCATGATTGCGATTTCGGCCGACGCGGCGCGGATCGTCTGGGCACCTTCGCGTGCGACGACCTATGTATCAGCGGACAATGGTGGCTCTTGGACGGTGAGCGCGGGCGGGCCGCCGGCGGGTGCGAATGCCAACTACACGCCGGTGTCGGACCGCGTCAATGCGTTGAAGTTCTACGTTTACGATTCGTCCAACGGCCGGGTCTACGTCAGTGCGGATGGAGGCAGCAGTTTTGCCCAGGCGGCAAGCGGCCTGCCGACCGGGGGCGATCCCGTGCGTGCGGTGGCGGGGAAGGAAGGTCATCTTTGGCTTACGGCGTGGGGCGGGGGGCTGTATCGGTCGGTGAACTCGGGGGCTTCATTCGTGAAAGTTGCCGGCGTACAGGAAGGCTACCGTGTCGGCTTCGGGCAGGCCGCATCGGGCCAGAGCTATCCCGCAATTTATCTTTGGGGAAAAATTGCCAGTGTGACCGGATTTTTTCGTTCGGATGATGCAGGGATCACGTGGATGCGCATCAACGACGACACTCACCAGTATGGTTGGATCAATGCCATCACCGGCGACCCGCGGGTCTTTGGCCGCGTGTATCTGGCTACCGGCGGACGTGGCATCATCTATGGAGAGTTTGCGAGCAGTGCGCCGAGTTTCACGATCCAGCCGCTGAGCCAGACGCTTACGGTCGGAAGCAGCGCCACCTTTTCCGCCGCGGCCGGCGGCTTGCCGACGCCGACCTATCAGTGGAAAAAGAACACGGTGAACATTGCTGGAGCGATGGGTGCCTCATTGACGCTGGGCAATATTCAATTTGCTGATGCCGGCAGCTACACGGTGGTTGCCACGAACGGAGCGGGCTCGGTGACCAGCAATGCGGCTATCCTGACGGTAAGGGTTTTAAGTGCCGACTTCAACGGCGACGCCAAACCGGATCTCATTTGGTCGAACAGCATCACGGGGGAGCGGGCGCTTTGGTTGATGAATGGCACCAACTTTCTCGTGGCTTCAACGCTGGGGATATTCCCGCTTGAGTGGAC
>JANYDX010000091.1 GCA_025363395.1 Verrucomicrobiota bacterium | reverse complement strand
AAAAAAAAAAAAAAAAAAAAAGGCGATCCAATGATAGAGGTGTGAGGGAAGGTCGGGAGAGTAGCCGGCGTCGCCCATTTTCTTGGCCTTACTTTTAGGAACACGTCGTAGATCTCGACAAACTTCTCCTTCAACTTCATCTTTTGACCACTCTGCTGTCGGAGTAATTGCTCCCTGGTCGAGGGAGGCCCAATCTTCATTTCTTGCATCTTTTGAGCTCTGACTTCCAGGAATCCAACAAGACGAGGGTGATGGAAAGAGGGCTGTGGAGGATTTTGAAGGGCAGCGGGAGAGCAAAAGGAGAAATAGCCTAAATATGGGCGCTTTGATGTATTGGTGTCTCGAAGGCGTGGATGAAACCTCACTACATGGTGGGGAGTGTAATTCGATTAACACACCAGTCTATCTATAGTAAGCCATCTGGTCTTGCAGTTCAACGCCACTGGGAGGGCTCTCGCTGCATAGCCATGGATGGCTCGAGCTCGTAGCCTCAAAGAAACAACCATATTGCTATCGCCATGGCGGAGTTCTCGGCCTCGCGCATTTAAAGTGTTTCCACGCGAGAAGAGACGTATTGAAAAGTTGACGCGCGTAACTCTGCGCCATGCAGATCGACTTCATCTTCACATCCTCGAGGTGTTTTCCGTCGTGTTCCACGCGGCTCATGAAGAGGCCGAGGAAGAAGGCCGTCTTGGGGCCGGGCAGCCCCAGCCGCTCGCCGATGGCACAGATGGCGAGCACGAGGAGCACAACAAAATGGAGCCGCCAGTGCGTGGCTTTCTGCAAAATCTTTTGCAACACTTGGGCGAGTGGGACAGAAATGCGGCTGCAGAGAAAGATGACGAGTGCGATGCCCGTGATCTTGAGCACGAATAGCCAGCTGATGCCTCGGCCCAGCACTGAGGTTTCCACCGAGAGCAGCACGATCGTCAGCACCTCCAGCAGCACCATCACGCGCAGGGCAAAGGTGCGGGTGTTGTCGGACAAACCCGGGTAGTGTTTCCACGCCGCGTGAGCCATGCCGACTGAGCAACCGGTCACTGCGGCGGCGGCCACGAAGGATTCCATCCAGGGCAGTCCGGCGAAGCGGGCCAGGGCGAGCACTACGGGATATTGCACCAGCACCCAGCGCACGGTGTAGGCGGCGGCCCGCGTCATCTCGCGCGGATGTGGGAGATCAATTTCCAGACCGACCTCGAAGAGCAGCAGCAAGAATCCGATTTCGCCAGCCTGCTGGATCATGGTGTCTACCTCCGGCTGGCTCAAAGGGCCGAGGAAAAGGCCGAAGATGACAAACGCTGGATAAATCAACGCCGGACGCCCCAGCGAGCGGCACGCATCAGGAACCGCCATGAAAAGCAGCAGCAGGACAACGACAATTTCAATGCTGTTCACGGGCGAAATTCCTTGGAGTCCCTCTGCGCGGTGGTCGGGCGCGCCACCAGTCGCGATTCGAGTTTGCGGGCCAAGGTCGATTTTAACGGCATAGTTGAGGCTAAGACCGAGGTGGGAGGCGCGGGTTGCTGAATTTTTTGAACGGAGTTTTTCGGTGGTACGCCCAGATCGCCGCGCGTGCTTTTAAGCTGGTCGCGTGAATCGGGATTGTCGCGCATCGGGGGAATCTTTTGCATGGCAGGCATGAATCGAACGGACCGGCTTGTCGCGATGGTGCTGCACCTGCAGGGGCGGCGCGTGGTCCGCGCCGTAGAACTGGCGGGACATTTTGAAGTCAATATCCGCACCGTTTATCGTGACATCGCCGCGCTGGGCGAGGCCGGCGTGCCAATTTCCGGTGAGGCGGGCGTGGGCTATTGTCTGATGAAGGGCTACCAGCTGCCACCGGTGATGTTTACCGCGGAGGAAGCGACGTCCCTGTTTGTCGGCGGCGAACTGGTGAAACGATTCACCGACGCCTCGCTGCACACGCCGATGGTTTCTGCACTGGACAAGCTTCGGGCGGTATTGCCGAAGGAGCGGCAGGATCACATAGAGAAATTGACGCAGCGCACACTGGTTTATGGCCGGCCCGATCAAATTGTGCCTGAGGCGGCCGCGCAGCGCTGGCTGATCACCGTGCAACAGGGAGTGGTCTTGCGCCGCGTGTTGCGAATGGATTATCGCGGACGCGGGCAGGAGGTGAATACGCCGCGGGAGGTGGAGCCGCTCGGGATCGTATTTTATGGCGGAGCCTGGTATCTGGTCGCGTGGTGCCGGTTGCGGCAGGACTACCGGCATTTCCGGGTGGACCGCATTCGTGGGCTGGAGTTGTCCTCCGTGGTGTTTGCGGCGCGCGAAGATTTTTCATTGGTGAAACACATGAAGGAAGCAACCACCCGGGAGGATGTGTTGCCGGTAAAAGTGTGGTTTGCCAATCGCGCGCAAGACCGCGCGCGGCGGGAAAGTCAGGCTACGCTCGTCAAAGGAGAGGTCCGGGAGAGTGGAGCCGAGTTTGCGCTCTATGCCTGGTCGCTCGAGTGGCTCGCGCGATGGCTGCTTTCCTTTGGCGCGGACGCCGAGGCGTTGGCTCCCGCTAAATTGAGGAAACTGGTGAAACAGGAGGCGCGGGCCGTTTTGGAAAAATATCAGGACTGAGTAGACGGCACAATGGATTCTAAAGACTCGTCAAGAACAGAGGTCATTCTGACGCAGGGAAGAATTCAATCGCGCAAGCGTCAGAGCATCGCTTGGTAGAACCTTGGTCGTGCTCCGGATAGCAAGCCTGTGATCAGTTGTCTGCCTCGGGGGAACACGCCCACGAGAGAGTAGGGGATCAGCTTGCGGGATTTCTTTTTACCTCCTGACATAGGGCTGTCAGGACAAAGTGGTATAACTCGCGCATGACTATTACTGCCTCCGTTCAGGTCACTGCTTTTGCTTTCACTGGTTATCCTGTCACCGACCTCGGACGGGCCCGCGCTTTCTACGAGGGATTGCTGGGGCTGACGCCCGCCACGATCTGGGAGGGGGAGGGCAAGGGGTGGATCGAGTACGTGCTCGGCGACAGTACTCTTGCCATCACCAACAGTTCGGAGAAATGGAAGCCTGCGTCCGCCGGTCCTGCGATCGCCTTGGAGGTGGCGGATTTTTCCGCGACCATGGCCACGCTTCGGGCTGTTCAGGTGATTTTTTTCGCCGAGCCGGTCGAATTTCCTCCCTGCAATCTTGCCGTGATATCGGATCCTGATGGCAACCAATTGGTCATTCACCGCAGGAAGGCCGCGGTCTGACCGGCGGCGCGATTTGTGCTGTGAACGAATTTCATCATGAATATCCAGACTTTCACTCTTACCGTGGCCGCTTCGCGGGACACCGTCTTTAACTTTCTCGCCGATATTGAAAATCTCCCGAAGTGGGCGGGGGAATACTGTGAACAGATCTCGCTCCAGCGCGGCCGCTGGTGGGCGTATACGGTGGATGGGGAGCAGGTGGTGGACATGGAGACGAGCGCCGGCACGGGGGTTATCGATTGGCGCGCCGGTCCATTGCCCGAGCGCATGACGCTGACGCCGATCCGGGTGATGACGTTGTCCACCCGCCGCACCCTCGTGACCTTCACCCTGATCGAAGCCCCTGATCACAGCCCGGAAATGTTTATCCGGCGCTGCCAGATTTTGCGCGAAGCAATCAAGGGACTTCTGCGCCGCTTCGACGGCGGTGAATTTCATGCACCGGACAGCACGCCGCAATTATTGGAGCTGGGGCTGAACTAAAGTGCGCGCGAAGGCGCCGAAGGACATCAAGTCTTCTGGAGCTAATTATGCTGGAGGTGGTTCACGCCTCCCGCGATTCCTCCGGCAGCCACCAGGCCCAGATGGCGGCGGCGAGGGCGAGCAGGCTGGAGTACAAGAGCGCAGTGCGGAAATCTCCGACCGGGGCCAGCCAGCCGAAGATAATGGACGCCGCCGCCGCGGCTACGCGTCCGATGTTGTAGCAGAAACCCGCTCCCGTCGTCCGGAGCAGCACGGGAAAAAGCGGCGGCAGGTACATGGTGAACAGGCCGAACACACCGGAGAAAAAACCGACAAGCGGCACCCAGAACCAGGCGAGTTCGCCGAAACCTCGCGGCACGATGAAGGCGCCCGCCATGCTGATAAAAAGCGCCCAGAACATGAGCATGATCGCGCGACGGTTGCCAAACAGCTTGGCCAGCCAGCCGGCGAAATAGTTTCCGACAATCGAGACCGCGATCATGGCAAAAAATGCGGCAGACACGAGCCGGGTGACGTCACTGGCCGGCGCTCCGGTGTCGACGAGTATTTTGCGCACATGCTGCGCCTGCCAGAAGATGAAGAGCCACCACGCGGAAAGACTGAGCGCGCACACCGCCATGGTCCGCCAGGTGATCGACGCCACAGTGCCGCGAAAGAGATCGCGCAAGTGCGGCTTTGGCGCGGCGGCAGATTGCGCACGTTGCCACGCTTCGGGTTCGGGAACTTGCTTCCTGATCCAGTAAACCAGCAGCGCGGGAAACACGCCGATGAGAAACACGAGGTGTTCGGGTGATAGGCGCGGCAGAAGGCTTTGGGCCGAGTGGGCGATGTCCTGCAACCAGCCATGGCGACCGGTTTCGGTAAAGAGTTGCTGGAGCGACGGCATGATCAGCCACACGATGGCTGAGGCGAAAAGAATGCCGATGTTAACTCCGCTTTGGAGCACCGCCGCGATCCACGGCCGCCACGCTTTCGGCCATGTTTCCGACAACAACGATGCGCCCACGGCCCATTCGCCACCGATGCCGATCGCCGCGATGAAACGGAAGATCATCAATTGCCACCAAGTCTGCGCCAGGGCGCAGAGTCCGGTGCAGAGGGCGTAGGTCAGCACCGTGAGCGCGAGCGTGCGGCTGCGACCAAGACGGTCGCCGAGCCAGCCGAAGAATGCTCCGCCCAGGGCCCAGCCCACAAGAAACGCCGCCTGAATGTACGCACTCTTTTGTTTTACCTGCGGGTCGCTGGCGGTGGTCGCGAGGAGATGAAGGACGAGCGGCCCGGCCACGAGCGTGTAGAGGTGGAGTTCAAGTCCGTCAAAGAACCATCCGAGCCACGCGGCGATGCCGGATTTCCACTGTTGCGGGGAGATTTCGCCGAGGCGCGTGGCTTCAGGGGGCGGGGTGGAGGAGGCTGGCATGGGGTGGTGCAGCAAATGCCCCCGTTCGGGACGAGTCCACGCGAAATTGCCGCGAACTGGTGCAGGTTTTGATTGGTTGAATTAATGAACGGATGCCCCATGATTCCGACCAGGTATTCCGGGATCATTGTGAGCGCCCCACCCACCACCAATTCTTCGCCGGCCAGTTTCACCTCCGGTGCGGCGTTCCTTGAGATTATCGAGTCGGCGCCGGTGGCAATGCTCTTGTCCGATCGAGACGGGGTCATCGGTCTGACTAATGCCGAAGCCCGGCGAATGCTTGGTTATACGGAGACCGAGTTGCGCGGGCTGACCGTGGCGGCGTTGCTTCCGAAAAAATCGCTCGGAAGGTTACAGGCGTTTTTTGCCCACTTCTGGCTGGTCCCGGAGAGGCGGCCGGTGGATGGCGGTCCGGAGTTTCAGATGCTCTGCAAAGATGGCGGGGAGATTTGGGTGCAGATGGGTTTCAATCCGGTCCGAATCGGAGGCACCGTGTTTGCGCTTGGCGCGGTGCTTGATATCGGCGCCCGGAAACTGGCGGAGAAAGCGCGGGCTGAAAGCGAGCGGACGATGCGGGCGATTCTGGATCATTCGTTTGAGTTCATCGGGCTGCTGGATACCGAAGGACGGATTCTCCGGGCGAACCATGCCTCACTTGGGCAGGCGGGTGTGAAGTGGGAGGATGTGCAGGGCCGGTTGTTTTGGGAAACCCCGTGGTGGGCCCATTCGCCAGCCGAACAGACCAAGCTGCGTGATGCCGTGCGTCGTGCGGCACGGGGGGAATTTGTGCGCTTCGAGACCACGCATACTGGGACAGGTGGTTCCATGCTCGACATCGATTTTTCGCTCAAGCCGGTCCGTGATGAGGACGGTTGCGTCAGCGGCCTGATCCCGGAAGGCCGCGATATTACCGAGCGCAAGTGCGTCGAACGGGCGTTGCGCGAATCGGAGGAGAAATTTTCCAAGGTGTTTCACTCGAGTCCCGATGCCATTTCCGTGCATGAACTGGAATCCGGCGCCTGCGTGGATGCCAACGAAAATTTTCTGCGTCTGTTCGGTTATTCGCGCACCGAGCTGATTGGCCGCCGGCCAGTCGATCTGGGGATTTGGCCTGATCTCGCGCAGCGCGAGGGTTATGTCGAAATCCTGCGCACTCACGGGACGGTGCGGGATTTTCCGGCACGGGTCCGGCTGCGGAGCGGGGAAATCCGCCTCGTCCAGATGTCCTCGGACGTCGTGGAGATCGGCGGAAGTCGGCACAATGTCACCGTGCTCCACGATATGACGGACAAGCTGCAGGCGGAACGGACCTTGCGTGAATCGGAGGAAAAATTCTCGAAAGCATTCCGCGCCAGCCCGGATGCTATTTCCGTTTCGGATCTGTCGACCGGACATTTTCTCGATGTCAACGAGGGGTATGAGCAGCTTTCGGGCTACAAGCGGGCGGAACTCATCGGTCGCACCTCATCCGAGATGGGCATCTGGTCCAATCCCGGTGATCGTGAAAAAATACTGGAAGAATTAAATCGGTCTGGGTCGGTGAGGGACATGCAGCTAAAGGCGCGGACACATTCGGGCGAATTGAAAACATTTTTGCTTTCTGCGGAAAAAATTGAAATCGGAGGGCGCCCGTGTGTCGTCGTGGTCAGTCGCGATATCACGGTCCGGATGCAGGCCGAGCAGGCGCTGCGGGAGTCGGAGGAGAAATTCGCCGCTGCATTCCGGGTGTCTCCCGACATCATGTCGATCAGCGATTATGAGTCCGGCAATTACATTGAGGTGAACGAGGCGCACGAGAGGATTTTTGGCTTTTCCCGGGCCGAGTCGATTGGCCATTCCCCGCTCGAACTCGGCATCATTCCGACTGATTCCGGGCTACAGGAGGAGATGCTGAGACTGTTGCAAAAAGAAGGCCGCCTGCGCGACTTCAAGGCCCACGCCAGAAACCGCCGCGGGGAGCACATGGTGGTGCTGCTGAGCGCGGAATTCATCCAGTTTGGCGGGCGGAAATGCGTGCTGCGCGTGTCGCGAGACATTACAGCGCGGCTGCAGGCCGAGCAGGCGTTGCGGGAGTCGGAGGAGAAATTCTCCAAGGCGTTTCGGGCCAGCCCCGATGCCATTGCCATCACCGATCTTGAGACCGGCCACTATATTGAAGCCAATGGCGGACATGAGCAGATTTTCGGCTTTACCCGCGAAGAAGTCATCGGCCGGACCACGCTGGAACTTGGCTACTACCGAAATCCGGAGGATCGGGCGCGGATGGTGGCAGAGATCCGCGCTCATGGGGCGGTGCATAATCTCGAACTGCCGTGCTTAAACCGCCGCGGAGAACCGATCACCGTGCTCTACAGTGGCGAAGCCATTGAGGTGAATGGCCGGAAATGCCTGGTTTCAGTGATCCGCGATATCACCAGCCGCAAGCGTGCCGAGGAGGCGCTCAGGGACAGCGAGGCTCGTTTCCGCAGTTATTTTGAATCACCCTTCATTGGCATGGCTATCACGTCGGCGGACCGGCGCTGGCTGGAAGTGAACGACCACCTCTGTCGCATGCTTGGTTATCCAAGGGAGGAACTGCTCAGGATGAGCTGGAGTGAAATCACCGTGGCCGAGGATGTGAACAAGAATGACGCCTTGCTCGGCCGGGTGATGGCGGGCGAACTCGATGGTTGCACTTTCGAGAAACGCTACCGGCGCAAGGACGGCGGCATTCTTTACGCGAACCTCTCCACCCGTTCTTTCCGGCGCGGCGATGGAACCTTGGATTATTTTCTCACGGTCATTCAAGATATCACCGAAAAACACGAGGCCGAGGAAACTCGCGCGGGGCTGGAGAATCAGTTGAGGCAGGCGCAGAAACTGGAGGCCTTGGGCACGCTCGCCGGCGGGATTGCGCACGATTTCAACAATATCCTCACCGCCATGATCGTGTATCGTGAACTGGCCGTGATGGACATCGACCGGCCCGCCGATTTGCGCAAACACCTGGCCGAAATCGGCCAGGCCAGCACCCGCGCGAAGGAGCTGGTGCGGCAGATCCTGACTTTCAGCCGACAGCAAAAACAGGAGCGTCGGGCGGTGCGGCTGCATCCGGTCGTGAAGGAGGCGCTGCAACTTTTACGTTCCTCGCTTCCCTCCACGATCGAGATGGATCTGCACATCGACGAGCAGTCGCCTGAGGTGCTGGCCGATACCGGGCAAGTCCATCAGATTGTCATGAATCTGGCCACCAATGCGGCTCATGCCATGCGCGACCGGCACGGCCGGCTTACGGTGCGACTCGTCCCGCGCCAGCTTGACGAAGAGTTCTGCCGCATCCAATCCGGACTCCGCCCCGGTCTTTACGCCCAGCTTTCGGTGACCGATATGGGACACGGGATGGATGAAACAACCCTCGGGCACATCTTTGAACCTTTCTTCACCACCAAGGGTCCGGGTGAAGGGACCGGACTGGGGCTGGCTGTGGTGCATGGCATCATGGAAGATCACGATGGGACCATTGCGGTGCGAAGCCGGGTGGGTGGTGGGACAACGTTCGACCTTTTTTTCCCCCAATATCTGGGAATCATCCGGGCTGCGGTGGAACAGGATGCCGGGATTCCCCGGGGGCGAGGAGAGTCCGTCTTGCTGGTTGATGACGAACGTCCCTTGTGCGACGCGATTGGTGCGGTGCTTCAGAAATTGGGGTATCGGATGACAGTTTGCACTGATCCGATGGACGCGGTGGCGCGTTTCAGGGCGGCACCGCTTGATTTCGACGTCTTGTTGACCGACCACACCATGCCGCAGATGACCGGGCTGGATGTTATCCGCGAAGTTCACGCCGTGCGGCCTGGGTTGCCTGTCCTGCTGGTCAGTGGCCTGAGTGGCACTTGGACACCGGAAAAACTCCGTGGCTTCGACATCAGGGAATTGGTGGCCAAACCGCTGGATCTGGCCAGTCTCGCCCAAGCGGTGCGGCGGGCGCTCGATCATCCTCGAAATCCCACTATCTAAAATGGAAACACTCAATCACCCTACACGCGGTCGGCTGCTTTTTGCAGATGATGACCGGGCGGCGCGTGAGGGCCTCGCGATGATGTTGCGGCGCCATGGATTTGAATGCGAATGTGTGGCGTCGGCAGCCGAGGCGGCGGAGCAGTTGCGCGCCCACGAATTCGACGCACTGATTTCCGACATCCACATGCCCGGCAATGTCGCGCTGGAGTTGATTGAGGCCATTCCCCAACTGGTTTCCGGTTTGCCGGTTATCCTGTTGACGGGACGTCCCACAGTGGAAACGGCGGCGCGCTCCGTGCGGCTGGCGGTGTCCGCCTACCTCACCAAGCCGCCGGATTTTGACGAACTTTGCACGTTACTTGACCAGGCCATCCTCAATTATCGCGGCTTTCGCGCCGTGCATTCGGGGCGGGTCAGACTGCGGGAATGGGAAAAGGAGCTGGAGCGGGTGGAGATGTCGCTGCGGCAGACGCAGGGCCAGCGGCCGGGCGGTCCATTGGGAAGCTATCTGCGGGTTTCACTCGGACAAGTGATTCTGATGCTGGCCGAGCTCGAGCGGGCCAGTCAGGTGTTGGAGCAGCCGACCGGATCGCTCGGTCATGTCGATCATATCGCCGCGCTGCGCCGCACAGTGGAAGTGCTGGAACGCACGAAACAAAATTTTAAAAGCAAGGACCTGGCCGATCTTCGCCGACAGTTGCAACAGCTGCTGGATAACAGCACCGGCTTCACCGGACCGATTATCTAAGCCTCGACGCCCGGCAGAGTTTTCTTAAGTGCTGGGCCGACCGGTCGAAAGGAGAGAGATCGAAGGCGCAGTTACGCCAGTTCCTTCTTGAAGGATGCAGGCGCGGCGAAGTCTTTTTCACCCGCAGCCCGAAAATTTCCTCCCGATGCCAGCTCTACCACGTCAATCGACGACCTTCCATCCCTTTCCCGCCGCCACGGCTGGTTTAGCGCAAATTCTGATTGTGGATGACGATCAACAGCTCCGGGAATTGATGGCGCTCTTGCTCGAGCACAACGGTTACACGGTTGCCAAAGTCGCGAATGGTCGTGCCGCTCTGGACTATCTCGCGTGCCACCCGGTGGCCGTTCTTATCACTGACATCTTCATGCCGGGATTCGATGGGCTCGAATTGATCTCCGCCATTCGCCAAGCCATACCCCGCCCCCGGCTTATTGCCATGTCGGGCAGTGGCGATACCGCTCTGGCCAGCTCCCTGTACACGTCCGGAAAGTTGGAGGTGGACGGGAAGCTGTGCAAACCATTTGGCATCGGTCAGCTCATGCAGTGTATCCAGGAAATACTAAGCAAACCCGAGCCGGGCAGTGTTCCCGCATAGGAGACGGGGCGCGGTGATATTGCCCGCGCGCCGTGAGTGGGCTACGCTGGCTAAAGTGTCGTACTCGCCGCGTTAACTGAGGCAGTTGGTGGCATGGATTGATTTTGCTAAAGTGGTGAGGGGTTTGACCGTAGGAAGGGTAGAAGGCTCGCAACCTGGTTGCGGGCAGCTTTCTCCGGCAGGACATACGGGCCTGTCAGTCGAAGGCACAGTTGCGCCAGTTCCCTCGGGGAGTCGGCGCGTCTGTGCCTTTTTTTGTGCCCGAAAACCTGCCGGCAAGCGCTTCCGCCATAACCCTCATTCACAAACCATGAAACTGAAATTCTCTGCCGGTCTCCACGGCCGCATGCTATCCTCCATTGGCCTCGCCGTTTTCTGCGGCCTCGGCGTGCTTACCACAGTTGTTTCCATCAAAGTGGTTCATTCGGCCCGGGCTGATGCGCTGGCCATCAGCAAGCTGAGGGCCGAGGCGCTCGACGGGATGATGGAAAGCACCCTCAACGAAACCATTGCCATACCGCGTACCTTGGCGCGAACCTTTGAAGGCATGGTTGCCGGTGGCCAGGCCTCCCGCGCCACGGCGGATTCCATGCTCAGGCAAACGCTCGCGCAGAACCCGGATATCATTGCCCTCTGGACCGTGTGGGAGCCCAACGCGTTCGACGGACGTGATGCCGAGTTTGTCCACAAGCCCGGAAATGACAGCACCGGCCGGTATGTTCCTTATTGGAACCGGGGACAGGGTAGCATCGCCGTCGAGCCGAACGTCGATTACACTCTCGCCGGTGCGGGCAACTATTATTTGTTTCCGAAACGCGATAATCAGGAGACCGTCATCGAGCCTTATCTCTACAAGGTGGGCGGACGCGAGATGCTGCTCACCAGCCTGGTCGTTCCGATCCACAATGCAGCCGGAGAATTTATTGGCGCCGTGGGGGTGGACTTGCCGCTGGCTCTTCTCGCCGAAAAAATTTCCAAAGAAAAGATCGGTGAGACAGGCTACGCAGCGCTCGTCTCGAATGGCGGCTTGTATGTAGCCCATCCGAAGGTCGAACGCTGTGGCAAGCCGATGCTCGTTACTGATCCATGGATCCGGCCTTTTCTCGCCAATATCCAGCGCGGGGAGTCATTTAACACGGAGAGTTTTTCTCAGACGCTGAACGACAATACCTTCAGGATCGGTTCGCCGGTTAGTATCGGACGCACCCGGACCCCTTGGACGATTGTCATTACTCTGCGTGAGAGCGAGGTGCTCGCACCAGCCGTTCAGTTGCGGAATATTTTGCTGTCGATGGGTGCCAGTGTGCTGCTGGTGGTGTTGCTCGTCGTGTGGTGGATTGCGCGCGGCATCAGCCGTCCGATCAGCCATATTGCCGAGGAACTGGCGATGGGCGCCGACCAGGTGGCCGCGGCTTCGTCCCAGGTTTCCTCTTCAGCACAGTCCCTGGCCGAAGGCGCCAGCGAGCAGGCGGCATCACTGGAGGAGACCAGTTCGTCGCTCGAGGAACTGGCGAGCATGACCAAGCGCAACGCGGAGCACGCGAGCCGCGCCAAGACGCTGGCCGCTGAGACGCGCCGGGCCGCCGAGACCGGGGCCGCCGACATGCAGCACATGTCCGCTGCGATGACAGACCTGCAGAGAACCAGCGCGAACGTCGCCAAGATCGTCAAGACGATCGATGAGATTGCATTTCAGACCAACATACTTGCGCTCAATGCGGCGGTCGAAGCCGCTCGGGCCGGCGAGGCCGGGGCTGGATTTGCGGTCGTTGCCGAGGAAGTTCGTTCGCTGGCCCAGCGCAGCGCGAGCGCGGCGAAGGAGACCGCGGCCACCATCGAGGAAACGGTGCACATGAGCGATCGGGGGGTCACCTTGAGCGGCAAGGTCGTCACTGGGTTTGCCGAAATTCTCAGCCGGGCGCGGAGCGTGGATGAGCTGGTCGGCGAAATCGCCACCGCCTCGAACGAACAGAATGAAGGCATTCAACAGATTAATCTCGCGGTTGGACAGATGGACAAAGTCACCCAGTCCAACGCTGCCGGCGCGGAGGAAAGTGCCGCGGCGGCCGAAGAGATGACTGCGCAGGCTGCCACCGTGAAGGGCTGTCTCGACGAACTCATGATATTGGTCAATGGACATCAGCAACCGGCCGGGACCGTCCGGCAGGATGCGCGTGTTCGTTCGCCGTCGCCTGCAAAAATGCGACCGATTACCAGGAGCAAAAATACGGCTTCCACCCCGGATTCTTTTTTTGAAACGATCCCTGCGGAACGCAGCGTCCGTTAAATCAAGACTTCCCTTCCATGCTCACCCAGGAAAATGCTTCTCCGCTTTCTGTATCCGTTTCAATTCCTCCCGCCGCCGTTTGTGCACAGTTGCTGATCGTCGACGATGATTCCCAGCTCGGAGAATCGCTGGCGCTTTTGTTCCGTGGTTACGGTTACACCGCCGCGAGGGTCGGCAGCGGCCGGGCGGCTTTGAACTTCCTGGCTTGCGTTCCGGTGGATTTGGTTATCACGGATATTTTCATGCCGGAAGGGGACGGTCTCGAACTGGTGCTCGCCTTGCGCAAGACTGATTCGCGACCGTCCGTGATTGCGATGACCGGCAGCAACTACAGCGTGCTGCACGATATTCTCTGGATGGCCCGCGCCCTCGGAGCGGAACGGTCCTTGCAGAAACCATTTACGGCAGACGAAATCCTGCAGGCCGTGCGTGAACTGCTTTTGGCTCGAAAGCCCGGAGCCGCTGACGCACGGGCGGGGCAATGATGATCGGTGCCGCCCGGATTATCCGGCTTGGAGCAAGTCATCGAGGTCCAGGCGCTCCGTGATCATCGCGAGGTCGCCCTTGGCGTCGCGGGGCCATTTTTCTTGGGGCCGGTCCCAGTAAAGTTCGACCCCGTTCTGATCGGGATCGTGCAGGTAAAGCGCTTCGCTCACCCCGTGGTCGGAAGCGCCGTCGAGGGGAATCTTGGCTTTGATCAACCGGCGCAGTGCGTCGGCGAGCGAGGCGCGGGTGGGATAAAGAATCGCCGTGTGGAAAAGTCCCGTGCTGCCGCGCGGTGGCGGTGAGCCGCCCAGACTTTCCCAGGTGTTCAATCCGATGTGGTGATGATAACCACCGGCGGAAATAAACGCGGCCTGCGTGCCGTAGCGCTGGACCAGTTCGAAGCCGAGCACGCCGACATAAAAGTCGAGGGCGCGTTGCAGATCGGCTACTTTCAAATGGACGTGTCCGATCCGGACACCGGCATCAATGGGCTTCGGACCTGCTTTGTTGGGCATGACTAATTAAGTCGCTTCTCCAGCGGTTTGTCAAAAAGCAGGATGGATGGAGGTCCTGATGAACTCAGGCACTCCATCGACCCGGATTGTCGATCGGAGTGGCCTCCATGAAATTTCCTCTAGAGCTGGGAAGGGGCTGGGTGTTATCGCCTGTCTTGTTCGCTGCAGCCAGAATCTAGTTGCTGCTCATGTCAGAGTTCGGGGTCAAATTTGCCCGATAAACCGCTTGGTATTTCACCGACCTGCCGGCAGTTTTACACCAGTTACCCCATGCTCAACCCCGACAAGGTCGCACAGTTTATCCAGCGCTGGTCCGACAAGGAAGCCGCCG
>JANYDX010000059.1 GCA_025363395.1 Verrucomicrobiota bacterium | reverse complement strand
AGAACCAAGCGAGGCGGCCGGCATCGGCTGACCGGAGTGGCCCGCGTGCGGCGTCTGGGCATAAGCGGGAGCAAACCGCGACAACCCAACCCACACACCGGCGGCCGCAGCCGCGCGCAAAAATTCGCGGCGAGAAGCACTTACGGGATAAGCGGAAACAGGGGGCTTTTCAGAAGTGGGCATTGGGTGAGTTAGAAACCTGAATGAGGGACGTGGGCAGTGAGTCTCTTGTGTCGGTTTTATCCCGTCCCTCTATTGATCCATCAATCGAGAGGTGGTTTCTTACAGTTCAGGCGCACAAGATTTTGAGGAAAACGCCGCACCGGAGACCTCGTACAACGAAGTGTGACTGCTCATGGCCAATCCCGCGCGTCTCCGCCCAATAAAAACCGGCACAAGCATGCCGGCTTTGAAATTCGACGACTTACTGATAGGCGGAAATTACATCCCGCTTTTGGTCATCTTGCCGTTCATGTTCATCATGTCGCCGTCTTTCATCGTCATCTTGGTGCCGTCCTTCGCCCTGACGGTGCCGTCTTTCATAACTTCGGTGCCATCAGTCAGCTTCATGGAATCTTTTTCCATGGTTGTGGATTTTCCGTCTTTCATGACCATCATCTGGCCGCCTGTCATCATGACGCCGTCTTCCTTCGCCATGTTGCCGGTGGCCGTGGCCTGATCGCCCTTCGTCATCTGACCGTTCATGGCCATTGAGTCGCCGTCCTTCATCGTCATCTTGGCGCCGTCCTTCATCGTGACGCTGCCGTCTTTCATCACTTCAGTGCCATCGGTCATCTTCATTGAATCCATTTTCATCGGCGTGGATTGGCCGTCCTTCATCACCATCATCATCTGACCGCCCTTCATCGTGACGCCGGTCGCCGCGCCATGCTCTTTGTCCATCATTTTGCCGTCCTTCATCATTCCCGGTCCCATCCCGCCCGGTCCCATCTCTCCGCCTTCTTTCATCGGCCCATCCATAGCGCTGAACCCGCTCAGACACAGAGCTAGGCAAGGAACGGAGAGGGCGAGGATTTTCATTCGTGTTTTCATAAGTCTTATCGTGTTTCTAACATTTTACTGAGCGGTGATCGCTGAGCTGGAAAAGGAGGCTCCTGCGTTTGCCATAAGGAATTCTTCCTCTGCTCGCGGCGGGAGGGGCGAACTAAGCTCGACCGTGATCTTCACTCGAGGTGCGGACCTAGGTGGTAGGCGTAGTCGCGAACGACGTCTTCACTGGGTTCCTGTTGCGGGGGAGATTGATCACTTACGGCTGAAGCTGTTTTAGACATGATTAAACGGGGGTAAATTGTGAGGGGATGAATATAGTCCCGGGTGTTGGTCGGCGCTATGGGGTGCACACCCACCCACGGCTTTTTTCCGGCAAATTTAAACGGTCGCTCAGGGGTAGCGCAAAAAATGAAGTTCGATTTGCCAGCGGGCACCTTCGCGTTGTAGCTCGCAGATAAGTGGCAACGCCCGGCGACCAACGCCCAAGTGACGGCGATAGGGCTCGATCCGGCGGATCTCATGAAGGGCGGTTTCGTCGAAGAAAAGGCCGGACTCCGCCTTTCCGACACGGACTGGGATCAGACCGGTTCTCCAGTAATAACGGAGCATCTCCGGATGCACGCCGGTCAGATCGGCCGCGTCGGCGAGTGAAAAGAGCACGGGGGCGTCGGTCGGCAGGCAAACGAGGGTCAGCGTTTGGTTGGTAGAGAAGATGAAATCGATCGGGTTGGTTTTCGTTCGCCCACGCTCGGGGCCGGCGGCTGATTTGCTCGTACTGGGTCTTTTGTCGCGGGGATCACCCAGTGGAAACGCGTCGGATGGCCACGCCTTAAAAAAAAGCCCGGCGCGAAGGCCGCACGATCGTCTTCATCGACGAAAGCGGTCTTAGCACCCGCCCTCACCGGGTGCGAACTTGGGCCAGGCGCGGCCAGACCCCGGTGTTGCGCGAAACTTTCAACTGGGACAAACTCTCGGTTATCGCCGGTCTGACGCTTCGGCAGTTCTATTTTCGCATCTACGAGGGCAGTATCAATGGGGTACGCGCGGCCGAATTCCTGCAAGCGCTCCTCCGCCACTTGCCCGGCAAGCTGCTGATCATCTGGGACGGGGCCGCCATTCACCGCAGCCAACCGGTCAAAGCGTGGCTCAGCGCTAGTGCCGGCCGGCTTTGGCTCGAAAGGCTCCCGGCGTATGCCCCTGAACTCAATCCCGTCGAGTATCT
>JANYDX010000531.1 GCA_025363395.1 Verrucomicrobiota bacterium | reverse complement strand
GGCATCGGCCGGCTGCCGCTCTGGCTCATTGGCGAAAGCACGTTCCGTTATTTGCCTTGGCTGCTCGTCCTTTTCTTTGTGGCAGTGGCTCTGCGCCTCGACCAACGTCTGCCGAAACCGCTCGCGCTGGCCCGGGCCCATGGCTGGCTTTCCAGGCATTTGCGCGGACGCTCACGTCTCGCCGCGGCGGCGGGCATCGGTCTGGCCACTCCGCTTTTGCCGTGCGGCCCGCTTTATTTTTTGCTTTCGCTGGCACTGCTTTCCGGCTCAGCCCTGCGCGGCGCGGAAACGCTGCTGGCGTTTGGTCTCGGCACCGTGCCGCTGCTGTGGTTTGCCCAGCACAATTACCAGTGGCTGCGCGTCAAGCTAGGCCCGGTCCGTCTCGCGCGCGCCCAGGCCTTCCTCGCCCTCACGGTGGCCGCGGTGCTCGTCTGGCGTCTGCGGGGCACGCTTGGGCTGGGCGGACCGAGTGCGGCGGACTTTATCTGCTTCTGAGGATGAGCGTTATTTCCAACGATTTGGTGGACAGGAATGCGAGCCCGAAGGTGCGAGTGCGTGGACTGCGTGCCTCGCCAGCCGTCCCTGTCCACCCTTGTCTTCATTGTGGCGCGCCGTTGGTCGGTGAATCAGCCCGCCAGTCCGGCTTCTGTTGTTCCGGCTGTGCTTATGTCTACCGGCTCGTGCATGAACACGGGCTGGACGGCTACTACAAGATGCGCGAAGCGGTGGTTGCGCCTGTTGATCAGGCGGTTTTTCACGCCCGGGACTTTACCTGGCTGGTCGAGTTGCAAAGCGTCGCGGAAAAATCTCCCGCGACTCCCGAGCTCGAACTCGAGGTGCAGGGAATTTCCTGCGCCGGCTGCGTGTGGCTGATCGAACGGCTTTTTCACCAACAAACTGGCGCGTTGCAAATCGAGACGGATGCTCCGCTCGGTCGGCTGCGGCTGCGCTGGACTACCGGACAATTCGATGCTCCGGCCTTCGCCCGGACGCTTCACTCCTTCAACTACCTGCTTGGTCCGCCGGGCGAGGAACCGGTTGTGCCTGAAAGCCGCCAGCTCGTGCGGCGGATTGGACTGTGCGCGGCGTTCTCGATGAACGTGATGCTTTTCACTCTGCCGGTCTACTTCGGCATGACGAAGGAGTTCACCTACGCCCGGTTGTTCGGCCTGCTCTCGCTGGCCTTCGCCACCTTCAGCCTGCTCACTGGTGGCGTCTATTTTATCAACCGCGCCAGTCGTGCGCTCCGCGACGGGGTGATGCATATCGATCTGCCGATCGCTGTCGGTATCACGGGCGCTTATCTCGGCTCGCTCTACGGCTGGATCAGCGGACGCGGGGAACTCGTCTATTTTGATTTCGTTGCCGTTTTTATTCTGCTGATGCTCGCGGGGCGCTGGGCGCAAACCGCAGCAATCGAGCGCAACCGGCACCGCCTGCTCAGCGGTCACGTGCGTCCGCGCAAGGTCCGGGTGAATACTCCGCAAGGCGACTCCGAACGGGCAGTGGAGGAACTGGTGGTTGGCGATGTGTTCGCGGTTCGGTCCGGCGAAGTGGTGCCGGTTGAAGCACGCCTTGATTCGCCGGGAGCGACTCTCGGCACGGCGTGGATCAACGGTGAAGCGGAAGCCCGCACTTGTCGCGCGGGAGCCCGCGTGCCGGCCGGCGCAGTCAATCTGGGACGTGCCGAAATAAGCCTGTGCGCGGCGCAACCATGGAGTGATTCGCTGCTCGCCCAGTTGCTCCGCCCGGCGAGACGCGATGCCTACCGGCACACTTTTCTCGAGCGCGTCATCCGTGGCTATCTGATCGGAATCCTGGTCGTCGCGACCGCCGCCGGGCTCGGCTGGTGGTTCGTCTCGCATAACGCCGCCCGTACCTGGGCAGTCGTGACCGCCGTGCTCGTCGTTTCGTGTCCGTGTGCGATCGGACTCGCATTTCCCCTGACCGACGAAATGGCCACCGTCGCGCTGCGTCGTCGCGGCGTTTTCGTTCGGGAAGGCGACCTCTGGCCGCGCCTCGCGCGCATTCGCAAAATTATTTTCGACAAGACCGGCACGCTCACGCTCGAAACGCCCGTATTGGAAAACCCGGAAGCGCTCACGGTCCTTGCGCCGGCAGCCCGCGCCGCATTGCTCGCCTTGGTGCAGGACAATCCGCATCCGGTCAGCCAGAGCCTCTGCGAGTGCCTGCTGGCCGACGGTCCCGCTGCGCCCGGAGCCTCACCCGGACCACCCGGTGAAATCAGCGAGGAAACCGGCCACGGGGTCATCTTGCAAACCGCGACCACCCGATGGTCGCTCGGCCGCCCGCACTGGCGCGGAGGGAAGGGGAGCGCTTGTCATATAATAGATGACAAGACTTCCGCGGCTCACGATGCGGAGTTCGCGGGAGATGGCGTGGTGCTGGCGCGTTTCCGGTTTTCGGACGCGGCGCGTCCTGGAGCGAGCGGGGAAATCTCCGCGCTGCAATGCCGGGGATTTGCCACTTATATTCTCAGTGGTGATCTAGGGGGGAAGGTCGACGCCATGGCATCCGCCCTTGGGATCGCGCCGGAAAACGCCATTGCGGAAGCGACCCCGGCGGGAAAGGCGGAGTGGGTGAGACGCATCGACCGGCGGGATACGCTTATGCTGGGCGATGGGGCAAACGACAGCCTCGCCTTCGACGCCGCATTGGTGCGCGGCACGCCCGTCATTCACCGCGGCGTGCTGGAAGGTAAATCCGACTTCTACTATCTCGGACGCAACCTTGCCGGACTGCAGGAGCTGTTCACCGTCGCCGCCGTGCGCCGGCGCACCCAGCGGTGGCTGCTCATTTTTTCCATTGCCTACAACGTTCTCGCCGTCGGCCTCGCTGCGAGCGGCCGGATGAATCCATTGATCGCTGCCATTCTGATGCCCGTCAGTTCGCTGATGACGTTGTTGATCGTCGTCCTGGGCATGCGCGGGGTAAACGCGACCTCTGTCTCGCCGCCAGGAACGCAAAAATAACTTGGGCGGAATTTAGGTGGAACCCGCTTTTGTGCCATGGTGTCTGTGGTCCCATGAATCCCGAAAACGGCGCCGAAGCCACCGTGCAGCGAGTAGATTTTCTTAGTCGGATTGATGAAGCACGGGCCCTGCTGTGTTCGTTTTTTTGGTCGGACGAACTTGGCCTTCGTTGTTCGGTCCCACTTTGGCTGGCCGAATTGGAAACCACCGGCATCGCAATTGCCTCCGGCAAAGTCTATCCAGCTGAGGGACGGCGTTTTTTTGACGCCCTGCAACTGCTGGTGCTGTCGGTCGTTGAAATTACAGCGCCACGGCCCGTTCCGTTCAGCGAATTGGGGATCTAGCCGCCTTTCCCCGAGGGAAGCGTTCCGATCCGTCCGAGTGCTAGCGGACAACGGGCAGGGTGAAGTAGAAACGCGCTCCACCGTCTACGGCCTCTTCATAACCGCAGCGACCACCCTGCAGAAAGATCAGGCGTTGGACAAAACTCAGGCCGAGGCCATGCACATGCAGCGCATGCATTTGGTCAAAGGGTGAAAAAAGCCCGGCCAAATGATCGGCAGAAACACCGTGGCCATGATCGCGCACCGAGAACTGGCAGTAACCGTTTCCAGATTTCCACTCGACTTGAACACGGGCAGACGGGCCACCGTGTTGGATGGCGTTCTTCAGTAGATTTGTCCATACGACTGCCAGCCAGGAGGAGACTCCGCTGACTTCCGGCCAGGAGGAAGGAAGATCAATTTTGGCTTTTGCCAGCTGGATTTCTGCTTCCAACTGCCGGCAAGCGGTCGCCAGGACCCCACCCATATCCACGCGAGAGGGGGTGATCGGATCGGCGGAGGCTTTGAGGATGAAACTCACGCGATCCACAATTAGGGAAATTTCCGCGGCGGATTCCTTGATGATGCTGGCCATGCTGGCGATCGACTCCGCATCCCCCGGCGGGAGCTCTTTAAAAACGTCCGAGGTGGTGTAAATGCATCCAATCGGAGTGCGTAGATCATGGCTGACGCGGCGAGCGACCGTTTTTAAGTCGCCACGCAGGCGAATATTTTCCCGCAAAAGCTCATGTTCAAGCAGAGCGGATTTGAAGACACGCACGAGCAAGGGCGGATTCCATTCCTCCGGGGGAACGGTTTCAGTCAGGTCAGATTGGTGCGGCCCCAGCACCACCACGGCGCACTGGGGCGACCCACTCGCGTGTGCGGTCAAGGTCGCGGCTGAATCCGGGTGACCGAGGACGACCAGGCAACGCTCGCAGTTCCCGGCTTCAATTTCGTTAATGGCGCCCACGATTTTGACCTGGCCGTGCGGAAATCCCAATCGCGCCGCTTCTTGCGCTGCCACAAGCGCTGGGGCCGGCAATCCCAGTAGATAAATGTCGTGACTGATGCCGTCGTCCGATTGCGACAGGCTGGAGGTGAGGGAAGAGCTCATTTTCTGATGGATAATTTTGCAGTCCGGCTTTCAACCGATTACGGATAATCTCGAAAGTTCTGATCGAGGTAAGAATGGACTCATTGTTAGACCGGTTTATTCGCGGTGAGTTTGTGATATTCTTCGATCCGGCTCAATTGATGCCGAAGATCGTCGAGGGTGAACGGTTTGATGAGGCAGTCGAAGGCGCCGCGGCGCTTGGCTTCGTCGGCCACTTCAACCAGCGGATGAGCCGTAAACAGAATGACGGGGGCACGGATGGATTGCGCGACGAGGTGGGAAAGGAAAAGGAAACCGTTTTCACCATTCAGATTCAGGTCGAGAAATACGGCATCAAATTTTTGCTGCTTGAGGAGTCGGGTGGCGTCAGCGGTGGTGCCAGCGGTGGATGATTGGCACCCCATCGTGCGTAAAGCGACGGCGGTCACGCGGGCCAGGTTTGGCTTGTCGTCGATAATCAGGATATTCACGGGGGAGACGGGAGAGGCGGATGTTACGATGAGGATCGTGGCAGACTGCCAATGGCATTTTCAAGCATGCTGATGGTGGCGGCCTTGAACAGATGCATGAAAAACCGAGCGGCTTGGGAACGGGACAGATCCTCGTTCATTCCCTAGCCGCTCAGAGTAATTCCGGCCCGCGGGGGTTTCAAAGTGCGCAGCTCGGCCGTTGCTTAAATCAAACAGTCTGGAATCTGCGCAGCGAATGGCGTTGGTGGCGGATACGAAGGCCGACGGCGTGTCGGCGGGTGCGACTGGTGAGCGAGAAAAAGTGCTCAAGATTGTTTGGTTCGTGCCCGGCCACGCCAGCTGCCTAAACGGCAGTTTCGTCATTGGCTTCATGTCAGGACAGAGAGAGATTTAGCCATAGGGGTGGGTTGACGTGCACTGAAGGCATCAAGTGAGGATCTGAATTCAAATTTCACGTCAGTAATTTCAGAGAGAGGGAGACTTTCGCTCAGGTCAAAGGAGGCGATTGGTGTTTAAACACCAAACCACCAATCTCACCGCGGATAGGGGAGTACGTGCCCTGGGTTTGGTCAGGCTCTACGCTTGCCGCGATCATTCTCTCGGTGTAGATACCACTTATCATCTTGAAAATCGCCGTCGTTGAGGATCATGCGCTTATGCGCGATCTGCTCGTGAAAGCCTTTAGTGAGGCAATCCAAGGGTCGGTTGTGTTGGGAGCCCGCGATGGTAAATCAGGCCTGGCGTTGTGCCGGGCTGAGATACCTGATGTCGTTATTTTGGATCTGGCGCTCCCCGACGTCGACGGTCTCGACCTGCTGGACGACATTCTTGCGGCCTGTCCAAAGGGGAAAATCATCGGTATTTCGGGGTTTACGGACGAGTTTACGCTGCATCGGGCCATGAACTCGAAACTTCACGGCTTCGTGGACAAAAATGAACAATCGGTGGAAGCCCTGACCGATGCGATTCACGCTGTGACCAATGGCCGGCGCTATCTTTCCCGGGTGGTCCACGATGCGCATGTATCCCTCCGCAACAATCCCGCCTCTTTCGACAAAATATTGTCCGAACGTGAACAGAGTCTGCTCGGCCTTTTTGGGCGCGGCCTGACCAATGAACAGGTGGCGGTTAAAGTCGGCCTAAGCGAACTCACCGTACGCAATCATCGTTGCCGCCTCATGGCGAAACTCGATATCCGAACCTCGCCTGAATTGATTCGCTACGCTCTCGAAAAAGGCTTCGCCCGCCCGCAGTCCGGCCTCTCTCGCCTGCCAGAAAAGCCAGGCTAGCGCGGCCCGATACTTTCTTGTGGGAGCAATTCAGCGATTTCCTTGAGAAGTCTTCCCTTCAATCATGCAAGATATTGACCGGTAGCGTAAATCGAGGTGGAGTGCCCTCTGCACGAGGAGGCTATTTGGCGAAATCCCGCCGTTGCCGCCCAATCAAAATCATTTCCATTGACAGAGGCTAAGCCGGCATCTTCTTTCTTAGTTTTTATGAAAGTCGTCTCCTCCATCAAATCCGCCAAGGTACGCCACCCGGCTTGTCAGGTTGTCCGCCGTAAGGGCCGTATCTACGTCATCAATAAAGTCGAGCCGCGCTACAAAGCGCGCCAAGGCTGATCCAACTCCCTTTTACCCGTGAAGACTGCAGTCCATCCCTCCCTCAACAATGTCTGTTTTCTCGACATTGGCACCGGCAAGAAATTTCTCACCAAGTCCACGATGAAGTCCGTCCGTACCGAGAAGATCGACGGCGAAGATTACTTTGTGATCGTGCGTGATGTCACCATGGATTCCCATCCCGCCTACACGGGCGAGAAGCGCATGGTCGACACCGCCGGCCGCGTCGAGAAATTTACGACGAAGTTCAAGCGCGCGACGAAGGTCAAGTAAGACCTCCTCCACCTCCTTTCCAAGCCCTCCCATTGCGGAGGGCTTTTTTATTCTCAATGGGTGCAACCCTCCGAAGCTTGCGCCCGCTTGGTTGGTGTGGGCACCCCCCCAGAAAATCCGGCTGTTGGATCGGTTTCAAATGCCCCGGCTCTCGTTACGGGACGATCAGTCGGCACTGCTTCGCGAAATACAGCGAGACTGGCTGCGTTTTATGGGGTGGGCATTATGCCCGGCATGGTGGGAAATCCATCCGGATGAAATCTGACTGCCGTCAGGCTGACGAACTTGCTTGTGTTCTGCCGGCAAAAAACCTTTCCACCGGCTCCTTCTGTGTGTTCCGTGTGGGCTGTGGGCAATCTACTGAAACTAATTATTTTCGACTGCGATTCGACGCTCAGTGCCATTGAGGGCATCGACGAATTGGCCCGGGTGCGCGGACCAGATGTATTTGCCCAAGTGGAAGCGATGACGCGCGATGCGATGGATGGAAAAATTGCGGTGGAGGATGTCTTTGCCCGCCGCTTGGAGATCATCCGACCGCGCCATGCTGATGTGGCGGCAGTCGGACAGCTTTATATCGACCAGATTGAGCCCACCGCGCTCGACACCGTGACCGCACTCAAGGCTGCGGGCTGGACGCCGCTCATTCTCAGCGGTGGTTTCCGCCAGGCCATCGAACCGCTGGCGGCCCATCTGGGCATTGGACGGATTGAGGCGGTCGATCTCTTTTTTGACGGCCAGGGAGATTACGCCGGCTTCGATAAAAAATTTCCGTCCACCCGTTCGGGCGGCAAGCCCGTCTGTATCGCAGAACTGAAGCGTGAAC
This sequence comes from Verrucomicrobiota bacterium, assembly GCA_025363395.1. Taxonomy (GTDB): domain Bacteria; phylum Verrucomicrobiota; class Verrucomicrobiia; order Opitutales; family Opitutaceae; genus Lacunisphaera. The sequence continues at coordinate 4,418 of JANYDX010000531.1, read as the reverse complement.
TTTCGCCTGCGCGCACGGTGATGATTGGCGATGGCGTCAGCGATCTGGAAACCCGTGAATGCGTTGATCTCTTTGTCGGCTTCGGCCGTTATACTGAGCGTACCAAGGTCAAGGCCGGGGCGCACGCCTACATCCACAGTTTAGACAAACTTTCCACCTTGCTCCTGTGACCCGCTTTGCCCGCCTCTTTTTGTTTGGGGCGCTGATAGTGTTTGCGGCTTCGTTCGCCCGGGCGGCGACCGCGATTCCTTCCGGGCAGTTCCCGCGTGAGCTTTCAACCTATCTCGACCCTGTGTCCGGCGGGGCCAGGCAGGTGATCCAGGCGAGGGCGCTGGCTGAGCCCTTTAACGTGGTGGCGACGACGATTTTTCTATTCGCGGTAATACACACCTTTTTCGCGCCCAAATTGTTTCGCTTCTCCCAGGTGGTTGAGGCCCGGCATCGGGCCGCCCTTAAGCTTCGCCCGCCCGCAAACGATCGCGACCACGATGTCCAGCCAGTTGAAGTGAGCTTTGGTGGGCAGGTCTTGCATTTCCTCGGTGAAGTGGAAGCGGTCTTCGGCATCTGGGCCCTCGTTCTTGGCGCAGCCATCGTGTGGTTCAAGGGGCTCGACACGGCCGTCGAATATATTGGCGAGAAAGTGAATTTCACCGAACCCATTTTTGTCGTTGTTATCATGGCGCTGGCGTCGACCCGTCCGGTGATGCGACTGGCGGAAAATTGCATGCGGCTCGTTGCATCGCTCGGTGGCGGACGTCCGGTGGCGTGGTGGTTTTCCATTCTGACCATTGCCCCGTTGCTGGGCTCTTTCATCACCGAGCCCGCGGCCATGACGATCGCCGCACTGCTCCTAGCCAAACAATTTTATGATCGGAAGCCCGGGGTGAAACTGATGTACGCCACCCTGGGGCTGCTCTTTGTCAACATATCCATCGGGGGAACCTTGACGCATTTTGCGGCTCCACCCGTGCTCATGGTGGCGGCCCCATGGGGCTGGGACATGAGCTATATGTTCACTCATTTCGGTTGGCATGCGGTTACGGGAATCGGCTGTGCGAACGGGGTTTATTTTCTGATGTTCCGGAGGGAGTTGATCGCTCTCGAGTCGGCCCAAATCAATCCCTCGGTCGAAACGGAGGAGCCGGTGCCGGTCTGGGTGACGCTGGTGCATCTGGTCTTTATCGGTTTCACGGTATGGATGGCGCATCATCCGGCGCTGTTCGTCGGGGGCTTTTTGTTCTTCCTGGCCTTCGCCCAAGCGACGGCTCATCACCAGAAGCCTGTCGAGTTGCGCGGCCCTTTGCTCGTCGGATTTTTTCTGGCGGGGCTCGTCATTCATGGCGGCTTGCAGGCGTGGTGGATCGAGCCGGTGCTCGGAAGCTTGAGCGCGGCCCCGCTTTTTGCGGGCGCAACGATCCTGACCGCATTCAATGATAATGCCCTAATCACCTACCTGGCCACCCTAGTGCCGGGATTTACTGAGGGGTTGAAATTTTCCGTGGTCGCGGGAGCGGTGACCGGCGGTGGGCTGACGGTGATCGCCAATGCGCCCAATCCCGCGGGCCAGTCTATTCTCCAGCGCTACTTTCCTGGCGGGGTGTCGCCCCTGGGTTTGTTTGGCGCTGCGCTGGTTCCGACGATCATCGTCGCGCTATCTTTCATCTTTCTGTGACGGGAGGCGGTCTCTACCGCCGTCATTTCGCATCCAGTTCAGCCAGGCGATTTGAGAGAAAGGCGGAGCAATCGATCTCTCGGCCGTCGGTCAGCCGAATCCGATAAGGTTTTCCCGTGGTGGATGACTGGGTCGCGATTTTGTCGATGAATTCTCGGGCGCTGCGGATGGTGTCGCGCTGGCGGTCCCATTTGCCCCGCAAAAATTTCACGGCGGTGGAACTGTCGTACTCGCTGCCGTTGCGGATGAATTTCAAGTTGGTTTGTGATCCGATGAAGGTGAGCAGCGCCTCGATCTGGGTGTCCTCCGCACGATCCTTGGCCCTGGCGTCGGCGGCCGGCAGGGTGGATGTGGCAAAAAGGAACGAGAGGGTGATGATTAAAATTCTCATTTTATACAGCCGGCGGGTTGAAAGGGAATTTGGGTGATGGGCTGGATGCTCGGCCCGAGATTGGCTCCCTGTGGGCTTTTAGCAATTGGCTTCGGGTTGTGCCATGAATCCACTGAGTTCCCTTCAAAGACCAATGATCACCTGCACAAAGTATGGGAGCCTTTAGCCGCATTTTTTCCTGGTTGCTACGCAAGTTCGCTTTTGCCGCACTGTTGGCCGGGCTCGGATTGGTCGGGGTTGGGTTGCGGATTTTTTTGCACGAGCCCGGTGATTTCGCCTCGCAACAGCAGCAGATCATCCAGGCGCTGACTGCGGAAAATGTCCGGCTGAAGGCATTAATCGCGGAGGCGGACCATCGGATGCAGGCGAAGCGGGTGGAGATTCCAGCGCAACAATTGCGGGCGCAGCAGGCGGCCAGGGTTGCCCGCGAACTCGATGACTTGGGTAGCGGGCTCAATTGGTTCAGCACCAGCTCGGCCCAGTTGGAATCGAATAACCAGCGATCGGCGCAGATGAAACAGATGGAAACCGATTCGCTCAAACGAGTCGCTGATCTGGGGCAAAATCTGGTGCGCATCCAGTGGGAAAAAGACGGAATGGAAATCGCCTTGGAACGAAACCGAGCCCGACTCGCGACTGCGATAGCCGATAATTTCCCACTGCTGCACTATGCGAGACTCGCTTGGGCTAACCATGGGAAGTTGGTGTTGGCAGCCGTCACCTTGCTGATGCTTGGACCTGCGATTTGGCGGGTGAGGCGGGCCGGGTGAGAAGCTCGCGATGCGAGCCGAATCGGGGTTGTCTAACTGGAGTTGCCGAAAGCGGTCGATTGGGTAGGGATGTTGCATGCTTTTCAAGTTGCACTCCGATTACGAGCCCACGGGTGACCAGCCCCAGGCGATTGCCAGCCTCGTGAGTTCATTGCGCGCGGGCAACCGGCACCAGACGCTGCTGGGCGTAACCGGTTCCGGCAAGACCTTCACCATGGCGAACGTCATCGCCCAGCTCGACCGGCCGGCGTTGATCATTTCGCACAACAAGACACTGGCCGCCCAGCTTTACTCGGAATTCAAAAGTTTTTTCCCCGAGAATGCCGTCGAGTACTTCGTGAGCTACTACGATTATTATCAGCCCGAGGCCTATGTGCCGTCGAGTGACACCTTTATTGAAAAGGATTCCTCGATCAATGAGGAGATTGAGCGTCTGCGTATCGCCACGACCAGCTCGCTGGTCAGCCGGCGCGACGTCATTGTGGTGGCCAGTGTCTCGTGCATTTATGGCCTCGGCTCGCCCGAGGATTTTTCCGCCATGCGGATCACGCTTCGACAGGGAGGAACCTTCAACCGCAACAAATTCCTGGAAAGGTTGGTGGAGAATCTTTACGAGCGGAACGATTACGAATTGAAGCGCGGGTGTTTCCGCGTGCGAGGCGATGTGGTCGATGTCATGCCGGCTTACCTGGAGCATGGTTTGCGCGTGGAGTTTTTCGGCGACGAAATTGAATCCCTGACCGAATTCGAGCCGGTCGGCGGCGCCATCCTGCGCAAGACGGACCAGTTCGACCTCTATCCGGCCAACCAGTACGTGACGACCAAGGACCGCCTGGAGGCCGGGATCGGCGGCATCAAGGCCGAGTTGGAGGAGCGCGTCGGTTTTTTTGAGAAGAACCAGCAGTACCTCGAAGCCCAGCGCATCCGGATGCGTACCAACTACGATTTGGAAATGTTGCAGGAGATGGGCTTTTGCAACGGCATCGAGAATTACTCGCTGCATTTGACCGGGCGCAAGCGGGGCGACCGGCCGTTTTGTCTGATCGATTTTTTTCCGAAGGACTTTCTCACCATGGTGGACGAAAGCCATGTGACGGTGCCGCAGGTCGGCGGCATGTACAACGGCGATCTGGCGCGCAAGAAGACGCTCGTTGATTTCGGTTTCAGACTGCCGTCCGCGCTCGACAATCGTCCGCAGAGTTCGGTCGAGTTCCAGCAAATCACCGGACAGACGCTCTATGTGTCGGCGACTCCGTCGGCCTTTGAACTGGAAAAATCGAGGGTGGTCGCCGAGCAGTTGATCCGGCCCACCGGTTTGCTTGATCCCGTGATCACCCTTCGTCCGACGAAGGGCCAGGTGGAGGATCTGATCGGTGAATGCCGCAAGGCGGCGGAGCAGGGTGAACGTGTCCTAGTGACGACGCTCACGAAGCGACTCTCGGAGGATCTGACCACCTACATGCGCGAGGCCAAGATCCGGGTGGAGTATTTGCACTCGGATATCGACGCACTCGAACGGGTGGAAATATTGCGCAATCTCCGGCAAGGAAATTTTGATGTATTGATCGGCATCAATTTGCTGCGC
>JANYDX010000549.1 GCA_025363395.1 Verrucomicrobiota bacterium | reverse complement strand
CGGCCCGCTGTTCATCGACGAAGTAGGAACCTTCGCGCACGTGGGTGATTTCAGTCAGCCAGCGGACGCGGATGCCCGGCAAAAGGCGGATCCGGTAGGCGATCATTTGTCCGGCGTAAATCCGGCTTGGCTTGGTCAGGGTTTCAAAATGGAGTTCCGGCGGCGTAAGGAGGTTGAGATTGTCCGGTGTCGCAAAAAAATCCCAGACCAGCGCTGGCGGGGCAGGGATGAACTGGGTAAAAAGCAGCTGGTGGATCATGGCGGTCTGTCAAGGGACTCCTTGAATTCCATCCGTCAAGCAGTGTACCGTTGGTACCTTCAGGGAAATCGTCGGGCCGCAAAAATCAAATACGGGTTCCGACGGAGGAAGCGGCGATGACGCGGGCAAGCCAGCGCAAACGGGTAGGCGCCTGTTTTGCGCTGACGATTTTGTGAATGATGTTTCGCTGATACGATGGCGCCTGCGTCGTGAAAAACTTCCAGGCTTTCTGCTTGGCTTGGAATTCCTTCAGATAAGCGGGAGGCAGAGACAGGGGCTTTTTCTGCTCGAAGGAGTAGATGCCCGTCCGGCCGCTTTTGCGGGCGTTAAACGCGCGAAGGCCGGCTGGCTGCATCCGGACGGCTTCGGTCAGTCGCGCGACGTGACAAACATTGAGATTACTCCAGATGCTGGAGACTTTCCGCGGAGTAAAACGATGGGTGAAGCTATCGGGGCCGATTTTTCGGACGATGCCGTCGATCCAGCCAAAGCACAGTGCTTCGTCGACAGCTTCCTCGTAAGTCATCCCGCCTTTGCCGAAATTCTTTTTGTAGAACCCGACGTGGAGTTCGATGGCGGTGGCGTGGTTGGTCTCCAGCCAAAGGCGGAATTTTCCGGCGGACGAAAAGTGGATGACCTTCATAGAGGGAGGTTGGGCTGCGACCCACGGCGGTCCACCTGCCTGGAGTCAGGATTTAGGAGTTTGATCCAGGGGCAGCTCGTGGAGTTTTAGCTCAGGATTTTTTTCGCTAAAATACCGCATGGTCCATTCGTTGGGGAAAAGGACGACGGGCTGGTCAAATTTATCGGTGCCAAAGCTGACTCCGCTGGCGACGATGTATTTGGAATAATCGACCGATCCCTTGGCGAGGCCGAGGGTCGTTCCGTCGGCGAGGGAAAGCCACCGCAGGACGGTCCATGGCGTGGGTGTGAGACGGCATTCAGCGTTGTATTCGCTCTGCAGCCGCCATTGCACGACTTCGAATTGCAGCGGCCCGACCGCCGCGAGAAGGGTCGCACCGGGGGGAGCGTTGCGGGCCGTGAACGATTGCACGACGCCTTCCTGCAAAAGTTGCTCAAGGCCGGCCCGGTATTTTTTCGAATCGGCGGAAGTGGGGTTTGAGATGTAGGTGAAAACTTCCGACGGAAAGCGGGGAATCTCGTCAAAATAAATCCCACGATCCTCGGTCAGGGTGTCACCGATGCCGAATTCGCTGTGTCCGACCAAACCGATGACATCGCCGGGCCACGCTTCGTCGACGGTTTCGCGTTCGCGGCCGAAGAGTTTGTGGGAGGAGGAGAGCCGCACTTGTTTTCCGGTGCGCTGGTGGGTTACGACCATGTCCCGGTCGAATTTGCCCGAACACACCCGAAGGAAGGCGATTCGATCCCGATGCTTCGCATCCATGTTCGCCTGAATCTTGAAGATGAATCCGGAGAATTTCGAATCATTGACTGGCACGACGCGGGCGGCGGTCGGTTGGGCCATGCCGGGAACGGACACGCTCACCGAGGTACGGGGGGCGGGCGGAACGGAATCCTTCAGAAAGCCGTCCAGCAAAAGTTGGATGCCGAAATTGTTAACGGCTGAACCGAAGTAGACGGGCGTTTGCTGGCCCGCTTGAACCGCCTTGAGGTCGAACGGATGACCGGCTCCGTCGAGCATCTCCAGTTGTTCCTTAACCTGGGCATACGTGTCGTCGTCCAGTTTGTCGCGAACGGCGGAATCCTCGAGTGAAGTGACGTTGACGGGCGCTTGAAATTTCCCGCCCGGAACGCGTTCGAAAAGGTGGACCTCGCGGGTGCGGCGGTCGAATACACCTTTGAATTGCGGACCGTTGCCGAGTGGCCAGATGACCGGCGAGGACTGCAGGCCGAGGACGTTTTCGAGTTCGTCGAGGAGTGCGATGGGATTGTGCGTTGGTCGGTCGCACTTGTTCATGAAAGTGAAAATGGGCACTCCGCGACGGCGGCAGACTTCGAAGAGTTTGCGGGTCTGGGCCTCCACGCCCTTGGCTGCGTCGATGACCATGAGCGCTGCATCAACCGCTGTGAGGACGCGATAGGTGTCTTCCGAGAAATCCTTGTGGCCCGGGGTATCCAGGAGATTGACCGCACAGCCGGCGTAATCGAACTGGAGTACGGTCGAGGAGATGGAAATGCCGCGTTGTTTTTCCAATTCCATCCAGTCCGAAGCGGTGGCGCGCTGATTTTTGCGGTCCTTGACGGCTCCCGCCAGGTGAATGGCGTTGCCGTAGAGCAGGAATTTTTCCGTAAGGGTTGTTTTCCCTGCATCGGGGTGCGAGATGATCGCGAAGGTGCGACGGCGGGCGATTTCCTGGGCAGGCGTGGACATGAGGACCGCTGACGCAAATGCGCAAAGGCGGGGAGGGAAAGACTTTTCTAAACAAACCGGATTACTGTACCGGAGGGCCAATCAAGATCGCGACAGGATGAGTCATGGAATAGGAGTGGATTTCCAGTAACAATGGCACGTATCCGGCCGGCCGGAGGATTTGATCGCGGGAGTTCGGCGTTTACGGGGAAGTTCCTATTGGGCCGGAGCCATCGATTGAGCCGCCAGTTGTTAACGAACAGTTAAAACACGGTATGGGAGCTATTTTCCTATAGTTCTAATACGGTTGTGCCGCTATCTTACTTTTAAGGAAGCCCATGATCCCCCTCCTTCTATCCCTTGGTGGTCTCGCCGGTTTGGCGGTTGGCGTTTTGATTTTTCAGGTACGCCACGCTGCGGACGGACATGAGGACGCGAATGGTTTCCATTATGATCGTGCGAGCTCGCGTCTCCGTAGTGCTCGCAAAGCTTACAAAGTGGAAATCACTCCGAGCTCCGGTCCGCGCGCAACGCAGCACCTACCAGCGACCTGATTGTGGCTTGGTTGGTTGGATAACTTAGATAAGATAAGCTGTGCCCCGTGTTTCGTATATCTATCTATTTCAGCCGGATAAATGCTCGATCAGATCTTGAATTGCGAGTGATGAAGCCCCGCAGGGGCGTGGTTGAGCGTGCCTACGGTATTCCCGTAGGCCAGTTTACGGGAGAACCCGGATAGGCTTGGGAATCAAGTTGGCGTATAGTGAGCCAACTTCCAAATCCCATGACCCTTACCATCACCCTCCTCATCCTGACGTTCATTCTTAGCTGCGGCTTCTTGCTCCTTAATATCCTATCCGCTCCGGAGGGACATGAGGACGAAAATGGCTTTCACTTGGACAGCGGTGCGGAGCAAAGCGTTTATGCGGCAATTTCCGGGAATCAGCCAGCGCCGGTGCCAATTTTTGCGAAAGTGACGACACGGCAGGCGGTGGGTTGATTTTTAGCTTCTAAGGACCGGGAAAGCCCGGGAGTGTTGGGGATGACTGCCAGCCTCAAACTCAAATCCAATGGTAATTCACGTGTACTCGCGGGGCATCCGTGGGTGTTTGGAAACGAATGCGAGCAACTCTTGCCCGCCGAGCAGGACGGGGAAGTGGTGGAATGCCGCGACGCCAAGGGACGGTTTCTTGGGACGGGCATTTACAACAGCAAATCCCAGATTGTCTGGCGACGGCTTAGCCGGGACCGGGTGGCTCTGGACGAGGCTTACCTGCGGGCGGCCTTGCAACGTTCACTTAAGCGTCGTGAGGGCCTGGGTGAATTCAAACGATTGGTTTGGAGCGAATCCGATGATTTGCCAGGAGTGGTCGTGGACCAGTTTGGAGACACGCTGGTGGTTCAGGTACAGACTCTCGCCATGGAGAAGCGGTCAACTTTGCTGGCGGATCTGATTGCTGAACTGGTGCAACCCGCGGAAATCGTATTTCGCAATGATGCCAATATTCGTCGTTTGGAAGGTCTGTCATTGGAAGTCACCACCCGTTCCGGCAAGGCGTGGGAACCACGCTGGGCCACGATCGATGGCTTGGAGTACTGGCTCGATTTGCAAGGCGGCCAGAAAACCGGATTTTATCTCGATCAGCGGCAGCAGCACGCCTTGGTGGCGAGATATGCGCGGGGCCGGCGGGTGTTGGACGCGTTTTGCAACCAAGGCTCTTTTGCGATGCACTGCGCGCGGGCCGGGGCGGCGAGTGTACGGGGAATCGACAGCGCGTTTGATGCAGTGGGGCAGGCCAAGAAGAATGCTGAGCGCAACGGCCTGCAGGCGGAATTTGTGGCGGCGAATGTCTTTGATTGGTTCACCGCTCAGCGCGATGCCGAGCCAGCGTGGGATCTGATCGTACTGGATCCGCCACCTTTCGCCAAATCCAAGTCTGCGCTGGAAGGTGCGCTGCGCGGCTACAAAGAATTGAATCTGCGCGCCATGAAGGCGCTTACCACCGGTGGCGTGCTCGCGACCTATGCCTGCTCACATCATATGCAGGACAAGGAACTGCGGTCGGTCCTCGCGGAGGCCGCCGCCGATGCCAAGCGGCGCGTGCATGTCTTGGAGTTCTGTCACCAGCCGCCGGACCATCCAGTGCTCGTCACGATGCCGGAGAGCGAATACCTGCGGGGTTATATTTTGCAGGTGGAGTGAGACAATCAGCTGCCTTTTTTCCTTGGCCTGTCGGCCCCAAAGAAAAAGCCGGGCCTTGCGGCCCGGCCTTTCAGGGTGTGTTGCCGACGCTTGGTGTCAGGTCGGCGGTGTGTTGAGTCGTGGCAGAACGATGCTGCCGGAGGGTTTAGAGCTTGCCGCCGTAGATGGCGCTGGCGCCCAGTTCTTCTTCAATGCGGAGGAGCTGGTTGTATTTGGCGACCCGGTCGGTACGGCTAGCGGAGCCGGTCTTGATCTGGCCAGCGTTGGTCGCAACTGCGATGTCGGCAATGGTTACATCCTCGGTCTCGCCGGAACGGTGTGAGATGATCGCGGTGTACTTGTGGCGCTGCGCGAGTTCTACGGCGTCGAGGGTTTCGGTGAGGGAACCGATTTGGTTGACCTTGACGAGGATCGAGTTGGCTGTGCCGGTATCGATGCCCTTTTGCAGGAATTCAGTGTTGGTGACGAAGAGATCGTCGCCGACGAGTTGCACCTTGTCGCCAATGGCATCGGTGAGCTTTTTCCATGTGACCCAGTCGTTTTCAGCGCAGCCATCCTCGATGGAAACGATGGGATACTTGGAAACGAGATCCTTGTAGTAAGCGACAAACTCGTCGCCGGTAAAGCTGCGGCCGTCGGATTTTTTGAAAACGTAGCTTTTCTTTTCCTTTACGTAGAACTCCGAGGAGGCGACGTCGAGGGCGAGGAAGATGTCCTTGCCGAGTTTGTAGCCGGCGCCTTTCACGGCCTCGGCAATGGCATCGAGCGCATCCGTGGTGGAAGCGAGGTTTGGCGCGAACCCGCCTTCGTCACCGACGGCGGTTTGCAGGCCCTTCGATTTGAGAACTTTCTTGAGCGAGTGGAAAACTTCCGCTCCGGCGCGCAGAGCTTCGGAGAACGAATTGAAGTTTTTCGGGACGATCATGAACTCTTGGAAATCAATCGGGGCATCCGAGTGGGCGCCGCCGTTCATGATGTTCATGAGAGGCACGGGCAGAACCTTGGCGTTGGGTCCGCCGAGGTATTTGTAGAGCGGCTGGCCGGAGGCGGCTGCGGCGGCTTTGGCGACGGCTAGGGAAACACCGAGAATGGCGTTGGCGCCCAGCTTCGACTTGGTTGAGGTTCCGTCGAGTTTGATCATGGCGCGATCAACGCCCACTTGATCGAAGGCGTCGTAACCGATGATCGCCGGAGCGATCTTGCCCTTGACGTTGCCCACGGCCTTCAGGGTGCCTTTGCCCAGATAGCGGTTTTTATCGCCGTCGCGCAGCTCGATGGCTTCGTGTTCGCCGGTGGAGGCGCCAGAAGGCACGGCCGCACGGCCGAAGGCCCCGCTGGCGAGTTTTACGTCGACCTCAACGGTCGGGTTGCCGCGTGAGTCGATAATTTCACGAGCGGTGATAGCACTGATGGTTGTATTCATACTTTGGAAAATAGTTCGGAGAGGCACCTTGTGTGCCAGTTGTGGGCTGGAGTTAGCCACAACGTTTGAATTAGTCTAGGTCAAGTGTGGACGGGTGGCCCCGATCTTATAAAGAAATTTTTGGAGCGCAGTCGGTGGCTTGGGCAGGAACTCGGAGGGCAACTGGGTTGAATGGCCGTGCCTGATGGCCGCACCGATCGGGGTTCCGCCGTTGTAATTGCGGATCGTCATGGTCGCTTCAGTCAGGAATTCACGCGGGATGTCGTCGAGGTGTCCCTCCACTGCTGCCGCGTGCATGGGAGTGTCGCCAAAATCGTTCCGACTGATGAGCAAATCCATGGTCAGACGGTCCCGCGGAATCTGGTGGATGTAGCCGGACTCGGCGGCAGCGTGAATGGGCGTATGGCCGGATTTGCTCGCCAGGACCAGGTTATCGTGGGTCAGCAGGCCGGGAGGAATCTGATCGAGGTGTCCGGAGATGGCGGCGGCATGCAGACAGGTGTCATGGTTGGCCGTCTTGGTCAAAATCGTTTCCGTCGTGAGCAACTCGCGGGGGATTTGGTCGAGATGGCCGTTGAAGGCGGCGACGTGCAGGACAGTTTCGCCGCTGATGTTGGGAACCGTGATAGTTGCGGGGGTGACGAATTTGACCGGGAAACGGTCGAGAGTTCCGGACTCCGCGGCTTCGTGCAGCAGGGTATTGCCGTGTTCTGTTTTGGTCTGGATGGTTTCCTCAGTGAGCAGAGCGGGTGGGACCTGTCCAAGTGCACCGGCGGCAGCGGCTTGATGGAGCGGGGTATATCCGCTGTTGGAACGAAGGAGAAGATTTTCGTACGTCAACAAGGCGGCAGGGATTTGGTCGAGGTGGGCACTGCGGGCAGCGAGGTGGATCGCAGTGTAGCCCGCGGCATTTTTAAGCGAAAGGGTGTCCTGGGTCAGCAGGCCGACCGGCAGCTGGTTCAAGGTGCCATACTTGGCCGCCAAGTGTAGAGGAGTGTTGCCCGAAGCGTTTGGCTTCGTCAGGTTTTCCACGGTCAATAATTCGGCCTCTTGGAGAGGGAAATTACCGTCGCGGGCGGCAGCGTGAAAGTCGTGCTTGTCCATGCCGGTTCTGATTAGAAAAACACGCGTAGTAAGAGGCAGGCAAACTAAAAGCAGTCACGGGCGGGACGGATTTGAGTTTGCCATAGTCAGGTGCACACCCAGCATTTGGAATCATGACCGCGCCCGGCAACCCCGCCAGTGTGAGCAAGCCCGCAAAAGGTGCAGTGTTGCTCATCGATGATGAGCAGCCGCTGCTGGATCTTTTTGCCGAAGCCCTGTCGCCGCACTTTGAGGTTTCGATGGCGACCTCGGCCCGTGAGGCAGGATTTTTGATGCATAAGAAAGCCTTCAAGGTGGTGGTCTGCGACCACTTGATGCCGGGGGGCAACGGGCTGAGTTTTCTGGTGGATGTCCGCGAGGAATACCCCAACACGCAGCGTGTGCTTGTGACCGGGTACATGAAGCCGGAAATGTTGCTGCGCAGTGTTAATGAAGCGGCGCTTTATCGGTATTTGCTGAAGCCCGTTTCGCTGCCTGAATTAATCAAAACTGTTCAGGAGGCGGCCAAGCTGCATGACTATTCCGCCGCCTTATCCAGCTAGTGCGCCTGTAATGTCCGCCGAAGTCACATCACGGCCTTTGCTTCTGCTGGTGGAAGATGAAGCATTCCTGGCGGCCACTCTTTGCGAGAGCCTGGCCGGCCAGTTTGAAGTTGAGGTGGCGGGAAACGTTGCGGAGGCGCGCATGCTGCTTGGCCTGCGGAAATTTGATCTAATTCTGTCCGACCACATGCTTCCGGGCAGACACCAAGGGCTCGATTTTCTCATGGAAGCGCTGCAACTGCAGCCCGGGGCAAAGCGCATTTTGATGACCGGATATTTAAATCCCGAGTTGCTGGCCCGCAGTTCAAGCCTCGCGCAGTTGAGCGCATGTCTGGTCAAGCCCGTGGAAATTTCCCGGCTGCGCAAGGAATTGGACGAGGCGCTGGGCCGGCGCTAAACTGCGCCCGGGATCAGTCGTAACGCCGACGGAGATTGCTGGGCAGAAGACCGAGCTCCTCGCGGTATTTTGCCACGGTGCGGCGCGCAATGCTCAGTCCCTTGGCTTGCAGTAATCCGACGATTTCCTGGTCGCTCAGCGGTTTGCCCGGATCTTCGCCGGCGACGATGTCGGCGATCATTTCCTTTACGCTGGTATTGGCCACGGACTCGCCCGCTTCCGATTGATAGCCGGATGTGAAAAAATATTTCATCTCAAAAACGCCGTGCGGCGTCTGCATGTATTTATTGGCGAGCGCGCGGCTGACTGTCGTTTCGTGCACGCCGATGATGTCGGCAATCTGCGTCATGGTCAGTGGCTTCAGCTTGGATATGCCTTCCTCGAAAAATTCGTGCTGATGCTTGATGATTTCCCGGGTGATGCGCTCAATCGTGCGCTGCCGTTGCTCGATCGCGTTGATGATGAATTTCCCGGAACGAAGTTTTTCGCGGAGGTAGTCGCTCTCCTGTTTGCTGAGCCGGCCCTTGGCGATGAGATCCTTGTAAGTGTTACTCAGCCGCAAACGGGGAATATAGTCGTGATTGAGAATGATTTTCCACTCATTCCCGTCTTTTTCAACGGTGACATCCGGGACGACCACGCGGTTGGCGTCATCTGCGAAACGGCGTCCGGGTGCCGGATCCAGTGTGCCGATTTCTTCGATGGCCTCTTGGATGATTTCGTTGGCCAGTCCGGTCTTGCGGGCGAGATCGGGAATGCGGCGACGGACCAATAGGGCCAGGTGATCCCGGATGATGCGGGCGGCGACAGATTTATCTCGGCCCTTTTGCGCCAATTGGATCAAGAGGCAGTCGGAAAGATTTTCAGCCCCGATCCCCGATGGATCGAAGGTTTTCAGGAGCAGGGACGCGTCCTGCATGGTTTTAAGGGGCAGACTGGCAAGTAAAGCTAGATCCGAAGGGTGGCGGTCAGATAACCGCGATCATCCAGGCTGCCCACCAGGAAACGCAATGCCTCGAGAATCCCCGGGGGATGATTGGCCATTTCCGCCTGTTGCATGAGATGTTGCTGCAACGAAGTCTCGGTGGTCAGGGAGTCGAAGAAATGCTGCCGACGCTCTTCGTCCTCGGTGGAGCTTTGCCGTACCCCGCCAGTGTCCGACATATGATCATGCCAGTCCTGCCCGATCTTTTCCAGCACTTGGAAGTCCTTTGAAAAATCCAGTTCTTCGCGCGCATCGTCGCCGGGGGTCGACTTGTCTTCGCCGTTACCGGCCGCTTTTTCGAGGCTCATGTCGTCCATGGGCATCTCCTCCAGCGTGGGATTCGATTGGAGTTCCTCTTGGATGGCGGCCCGCAAATCGAGGGCGGCCACCTGAAGTATTTTCAGGGACTGCCGCATTTGCGGAGCCAGCACCAACTGCTGGGTCTGGCGTTGGTGGAAACCCTGATTTAGTCCGGGACCGCTCATGGCGAAAGGGGTTACCTCTTACTTTCGAGCGGGGAAGTGTGTGGGGCGGGGGGCAGGGCGGCTGCCGAAGGCGGGGAGCCGATTTTTGCGGGTGGAAATACCTGGGCGAGATAGACGGCCAACTTCTCATTGGTGGGACCGTATCGATCGCTGTACAGATACATCTCCAAGTCCGTCAGCATTTCGAAGGCGGTCTGGTAGCGTTTATCACGGTCGCGTTGCAGGGCTTTATTAATGATGATCTCAAGTTTGGCATCGATTTCAGGACGCAACGTGGAGAATTTCGGCAAGGGCATCGTAATGATGTTCCGGCGCGATTCGAGGCGATTGGCCCCCCGAAAAATATTTCGTCCCAGGAGGATTTCCGTCATCACGATTGCCAGAGAGAAAAGGTCCGAGCGCCCGTCCGTGACGGCGTAACTGGCACCTTCTGGTGAAAGATACTCGTCCTTGCCGGGGATGACTTTTCCTTCCTCATTGTACATGAGGTCCAGGGCCTTCGCTATGCCGAAGTCGGTGAGCTTTACGTCACCTTCGATGGCGAGCATCACGTTCTTCGGATTCACGTCGCGGTGCACGATGCCCAGAAGCCGGCCCTCTTTGTCCCGCTTGGTGTGCGCATAGCTCAATCCGCGGCAGACGCGGGAGGCAATGAACACCGCCATGTCTACGGGAACCTGCAGTCCAAGTTCGGTGTGGCGGTCAATAAATTGTTCCAAATTTACTCCGCTGACGAATTCCATCGTCATAAAATACTGCCCGCCAATCTGGCCCAGATGATAGGTCTGAACGATATTGGTATGAATGAGGTCGGCGACCAATTTGGCTTCGCCGATGAAGTTTTTCTGAAACTCGGGGATGCTGGAGTATTCTTCGCGAATCAATTTGATGGCGACGGTCTTGCGAAAATTACCTGTGCCCTTTTGCACCGCTTCATAGACCAAGCCCATACCGCCTTCGGCGAGCTTGTTGACCAGCTCGTATTTGAGTTCGTTAAAGATGTGTTTAAGAGAAGACACCCCTGTAGAAAAGCGCTCCGGGCAATGCGTGGCAAGAACACAGAAGGTATATTTGCATGATTCCTGCTTCAGTGGTGGGGTGGAACCTTTAGACCCGGTTTGACAACCCTGCGTTGGGACCTACGGTCCGCTCATGCTTACCTTAACGTCCCGCGCCGCCCGACAGGTGCAATCGATGCATTCCAAGCAGGGCGACGCGCAAAAAAAACTGCGGGTTTTCGTCGAGAGCGGCGGTTGCTCGGGTTTTGAATACGGCATGTCGTTCGACTTGCCCAAGGTCGATGATAAGGTGTTTGAAAGTGAAGGCGTGCAGCTTCTAATTGATCCAACCAGTCTGGCCTATCTCGATGGCACAAATATCGATTTCGACGATGGCTTGCATGGCAAGGGATTTGAACTCAAGAATCCCAACGCTCAGAGCACCTGTGGTTGCGGCAAGTCATTCAACTGAGTCGAGGTGTCGGCCGCTATGGACCGCTCGCTGCTGTGTTGGGGTTTTATGCTTGGGCTTCGTGTAAAGCCACTATGCCGAAAGTGCAGGGAAGCGCGCTGACTGAACGGAAACCAGCGCGACTTATTTCCAAGGACATTTTTTCCCGCGCTGGAAATTGCTCGATCGAGCCCCCGAGGTATTCATACGCCAATCGATCACCAGTAACCAAACCCGCTATCCCCGGCAGGATGAATTTCAAATAGGTGTAGTAGAACGGCCTGAACCAAAAGTAAGGCTGCGAGAATTCCAGCAGGAAGAGCCGGCCGCCGGGCCGTAGGACGCGTCGGATCTCGCATAGCGCCTGGTGGCGGTCGGCCATATTGCGCAGACCAAATGAGATTGTGACGACATCAAAGGAATTGCTCTCTAAAGGGAGGGCAGTGCCGTCGCCTAGCTTGAATTCGATAGGAAATCCCCTGAGCAGCCCATCGCGTTTCTTGATGGCTTCATCCAGCATCGGCTGGCAAAAATCCATCCCGGTTACTTTGGCACTTGGAGAAAGTGTTCCGGCCAAAGCAAAAGCGACGTCACCGCTGCCTGTGGCGAGATCTAAAATCGTGGTAGGGTGGCTGTCATGTACCCTGCGGACCAATTGTTGTCTCCATAGGTGATCGATCCCTCCGCTCAAGAGATGATTGGCCAGATCATAGCGTCTGGCGATGCGAGCAAACATGGAGTTGACAGCCTGAGGATCCGGCATGGTGGGTCTTTAGCCTTTATGTGGCTTTGCGGTTGACGCAAGCACTGGGTAGTGAATTATTTGTGCCGTAACCCCTACAAGACAAAAGTTTTCAACCCACGCCTAGCCATGTCGACAAATCTGACCAAACGCGAGATTGTGCTGGAAATCTACGAGAAGACTGGTTTCCCGCAGAAACAAATTCAGGACACGGTGCAAATGACACTCGATATCGTCATGGATGCACTGGCCGCAGGCCGCAATGTAGAGCTGCGCAATTTCGGTGTTCTCGAAGTGCAAGTGCGCAAGGCTCGCGTGGGGCGCAATCCCAACAAGCCCGAGACCGAGGTCGTTATTCCCGAGCGCGCGGTGGTGAAGTTTAAGTCCGGCAAGATTCTCAAGCAGAAGATCAAGCAACTCAGCCTGGAGAAATTGCGCAACAATCCGCCGCCTCCGGCTGCCGTCTGAGCGCCCGATAGTTTTAGCGAGGCATGGCCGGCTTTCAGTCGCTTCCGGGCTTCCGGGATTTTTATCCGGAAGAATTTTCCCGTCGTCAGCACATCTTTCGTGTGTGGCGTCAGGCCGCATCAGCCTTTGGTTTCCAGGAGTACGATGCGCCGGTCCTTGAACCGCTGGAACTTTATAAAACAAAGTCGGGCGACGAAATTGAAGCACAGCTTTTTAGCTTCACGGACAAGGGCGGTCGTGAGGTGGCCCTCCGTCCGGAAATGACGCCGACCGTTTGTCGCATGGTGGGCGCCAAAGCCGGAGCGCTCAAACGGCCCATCAAGTGGTTCAGCGTCGCTGAATTTTATCGCTACGAGCGGGCCCAAAAAGGCCGGCTCCGCGCCTTTAACCAGTTCAACGCCGACATTTTTGGCGAGGCGGGCCCCGAGGCTGAAATCGAACTCATCGCATTGTTGATTCAGTGCCTGAGCAGCTTCGGTCTGACGAAGGACGATTTTTATATCCGGCTCAGTGATCGCGATCTTTGGTTTTTCTATCTTGAGGCATTGGGTTTCACTGATGCGCAGTCACGTGGAATTCTTGTCGCCATTGATCGTTTCGAAAAAATGGGTGAAGATGCTTTCAAGGGCTATGTCGAGATGCATGGCGAAGTGGCTGCGGAAATGAAGGACAAGGTCCTGGCCTTTCTTCAAATCAAGAGTCTCGCTGATCTGGAGGCCGTACTGGCTCCTTTCAAGTCCGACAAGCTGGCGACTCGGTTGTCTGATTGGCGCAAAGTGTTGTCGGGACTTTCTGCAATGAAACTGTCGGAATTCGTCGCCGTCGATTTTGGCGTGGTCCGCGGACTGGCCTACTACACGGGCTTCGTGTTCGAGGCCTTTGACCGGAAAGGCGATCTTCGCGCGCTCGCCGGTGGCGGTCGCTACAATGACTTGGTGAAAAAACTTGGCGGTCCGGATTTGCCGGCCGTGGGCTTTGCCATTGGCGATGTCACGACGGGCCTTTTGCTCGAACAGCGCGGATTGACGCCTCATTTTGTTACGGCTCCTGATATTTATGCCGTCATTGGTGGCGAGGCGGAACGTAACGCCGCTTTCGCGGATATCCAAGCTCTGCGGGCGTCCGGCTGGCGGGTGGAGTATCCGTTCAAGGAGCTCGCTTTCGGCAAACAGTTTAAGGCGGCGGCGGAATCAGGCGCGAAGCTGGCCCTTATTTACGGCGGTGATGAACTCGCGAAGGGCGTGGTCAAGATTCGCGACATGACTGACCGCTCGGAGCGGGAGGTCGCGCGCGATCAGGTGCTCGCCAGCGTCCGAGATTTTCTGTCCGGACACTGACCCGGTGCAATTGCCGGTTGGTGGGCTGGCCGCGAATCAGACCAGATCCTGCGGACCAAACGCCCCCGGCAGCAAAGCGCCAAGCGAAACATCAAGCTGTTCCCGGCCGGCACAAAAGGAAATCACGCGGACCTCCGGTCCGAACTCATGGATCACCTGACGGCAAGCTCCGCACGGCGCAGTGGCGTGCTTGGTCGGGGTGTAAATCACCACACATTTCAGCCGTTGGCCTCCTGCCGCCACGGCGGAGAAAATGGCGCCGCGTTCGGCGCAATTGCTCAATCCGTACGAGGCGTTTTCGACATTGCAACCGGAGTGGATTTTCCCGGACGCAGTCAAGACGGCCGCGCCGACGGGAAAATTGGAATAGGGCACATAGGCCCGCCCGGCGGCGGCCTTCGCCGCGGACTTGAGTTTTTTCAGCTGGACGGAAGTGGGGATCACAGGACGGATTCTGCCATTACGGAGGACAGCTGCTCAATAGCAAATGCACTGCTTCGGTTGAAAGCGGAAGAACCAAAAAGGTTCTTTTCGATATTAAGAACCATAAAGGTTCCAGATTGACTAAAGAACCAAAATAGTTCCAAATTTAAGAATGAAATATCTCGTGTTGATCGGGGATGTACTGGCCTCAAGACATTTGCCGGAGCGGGCGCAGTTTCAACGTCGTTTGAAATCGGCGCTGCAGGGGTTGAATGGTCGCCGCAAGGTTCTGGCCTCCCCCTACACTCTGACCTTGGGCGATGAATTCCAAGCGGTGTATCGCGATACCCAAGGTGTTTTTGCCGATATCTTCACGCTGCTGGCCGAGGTCGCGCCGGTGCGGGTGCGCCTTGCGGTGGCGGTGGGGGAAATTGTGACACCGATCAATCCCCGGCAGTCCATTGGGATGGATGGCCCGGCGTTTCACCGTGCGCGGGCCCGGTTGGAGAGGCTGAAAGGAGAGGGCCGGCTGCTGGGCATCCATGATTCCGGCGACGGCCGTTGGAAGTTGCCGGCAGCCACGCTGGCGGTGCTTTCCGGGCTGATGGAAGGCTGGCGACAAACCCGTTTGCAGCTCTTTGCCGGGATGCTGGTGGGGACACTGGTGCCGGAACTGGCCAAGCAGACCCGGATCACAACGCGAGCGGTGAATAAAAACATTCGGGCCGCGGATCTTGACGAATGGAAGCACATCATGGATGAGATTTCCCGTCTGCTCAGCGAAGAAATCAAAGCCCGATGAACTCTGCCTTCCTGGTTTTTGCGAATGTTGTGCTGCTGGCCCGGCTGTTCGTTCTGTTCAAGGACGACACATTGGCCGGGCGACCTTGGATTTTTAAGACGGGAGCAGAATTGGCCGCCTTGTTTTTGTTGTTTGCTGTTTCTCCAGGCCGGATGGGAGCGGCGGTCCTGGTCGTCGCAATGAATCTTATTGGCTGGCGCTGGGAGGTGAAGGCCCGCCGGAAAAATTTGGGGCGGCTTTTGCTTGGGTTGGCGGAGCTGGTGGCCTTGAGCGTTTTTTTTGCGCCGGACTTCGGGCTGATTTTTCGGCCCGAGCTCGATCACGTGACTTCCTTGTTGAATGGGCACACTGCGTTGGCGCCGTTCGCTCACTTGGCCGGCACCCATCGGCTGCAATTGGAATTGTTTGGCCTGCTGCTGGCGGCCAACGAGGCGAATCTCGCCATCCGGGCGGTGTTCGATTTGCTGGACCTGAAACCGCGTTCGCTGCCGGCCGGTCAGGGGGTGGTTGACATCGGGGAATTTAACCGCGGCCGGGTCATTGGTTTGTTGGAACGCGTACTGCTGTATTTGTTTATTTTCCGGGGCCAGTATGGAGCGATCGGGTTTATTCTCGCGGCTAAGGCCTTCACGCGGTTCAAGGCACTGGATGACCGGCCGTTCGCAGAATACGTTTTGATTGGCACTCTACTGTCGGCCTGTCTGGCGCTGACGGCGGGCGGTCTGGTGCAGTGGTTGTTGCGTTGACCATTCTCCGGCCAGCGCGCAATTGCGCGAGGCAAAACAGCCTTACTTCGGGTCAAGCGAACGCCAGAGATACCAGCTCGCAATCGAGCGATACGGCCGCCAGCGGTTGGCGTGCAGAATGATGGCTTCCGGTTTCGGATCCTTGCGTTTGTTGTAGAGTTTTTTGAATCCGAGCCTGATCGCAAAGTCACCGGTTGGCATCACGTCGGGTCGCCCAAGATAAAAAATCAGCAGCATGTGCACGGTCCATGGCCCGATTCCGCGCACCGTGGTCAGCCGGGTCACCAGCTCCTCGTCATCGAGCTCTCGGGCTTCCGCTAGCGAGGGCACGGTGCCTTCGAGGCATTTGGCAGCAAGATCGCGCACCGCGAGCAGTTTGTTGCGGGAAAGGCCGGCTCCGCGCAGGGCTTCGTCGGACGTTTTTACCAAGGTGGCGGGGGTGGGGCCGCCCTGCCGGTTCAGTTCGTTCAGCACGCGGCCATGGATCGTGGCGGCGGCTTTGCCGTGCAGTTGCTGGTAAACGATGGAGCGCAACAACGCTTCGAACAGGCTCTCCGCGGGTTTAAGCTCAAGACTGAAAGATCCAATCCTGTCGATCAGTGCGCCGAGCGCCGGATCGCGGGCGCTAAGATGGGCGATGGCTTTCGCGGGCTTGAAGCGAAACTTCGGTTTCATTCCGAGAGTAACTCGGCCCCTTCGAGGGTCAGCAGGCGGGCCTTGGTGCGGACGCCTCCCGCACCGGAAAAGCCAGTTAGTTTGTCGCTGGCTGAGACAACGCGGTGGCAGGGGACGATGAGCGGCCACGGATTGGAGGCGAGGGCGACGCCTACCGCGCGAGCGGCGTCGTTGCCGAGCGCCAGCAGCCGCGAAATTTCCCCATAACTTTTTTTGTAGCCGGGCTTGATGTCCTGAGTTTGCAGATAGACCGCCCGCTGAAAATCACTCACTCTCGACCAGTCGATTGGCGCGGCGGAGAAGTCGTGCAACTTGCCTTCAAAATGTTGCTGCACCTGTTCGATGAGTCGGCGAAGCCATTCAGGCCGGGCCTCCATAGCGGCTTTGGTGTGGGTACGGTTGGAGAATTTGTGTTCCATTTCCGCGCTGGACGTTTCCGGCAGTTGAAAACCAATGAGTCCCTTTTCATTCCATGCGATACCGCAATTGCCGAAGGCCGTGGAAAAAAACGTGTATGGCATGGATGGAATTTGGTCGGGATCAGGCCGCTCGGCAAGCAGCCTTCAATAGCTTCGGGATCCAAGGACGTAAATCAGGCGTATAATTTCCACCGGGCCAGACTGACCGCGTCCGAATCAATCGTTGACGGGCGGGCGAAGAAATCCGGCTTGGTGCTGAAACGATTAAAGTGGTGGACTATGCGGCAGGACCAAACCGATCACCGAAATCGCCACTCCAGGAGTTGCAGCAGGAAGCCCTTTTTTGCAGCCCTCCAGTGCATGAAGACGAAGATCAAGCTGACAATCGGGAGAATAAGGCAGCCAATGCCCCACAGGACGCCCGCGCGAAACGCTTCGATGAGGACCATGATTCCGCCGACCAACATGATCCCGTACGCAATGATAATAATGATTGAATGAATCATTTGAAACCGGAGGATGTGATTTTTCAGGAGAGAGGCGATGCTGATCGGCTCTGTGTTTTCAGGGTTTTAAGCCAGAGCATCTGCAACCAGAGCGTCGCTGGAGCCATGTTCATGCATTTATGGGCGCAAGCTCATTGTACCGCTATGAAATCGATGTGGCCGCGTTCCACGTCGGCGTGGATCAACTGGACGCGCAGACGGTCGCCGACTTGCCGGCCTTCACCGCCATTTTGTAGTTTCCCCTCGACAGGAGGATGAGAGAGGCGCACCCAGACCCCGCGTTCGCCGGCGCCAGTGACGATGGCGTCGAATTTCGTGCCGATCTGAGAGATGAGCAACATGGCGGCGGCGGATTTCACCACCTGTCGTTCCACTTTTTTCGCAGCATTCTCCTGCTCGGTGCAGTGTTGGGCGAGCCCAGCGAGTTCTTCGTCGCCATAGGGTACGGTGCGACCGGCGATCGCCGCTTTGAGCAGGCGCTGAATGACCAGGTCCGGATACCGGCGGTTGGGCGCGGTGGAGTGGGCATAGTCCTTTACAGAGAGACCGAAGTGGCCCGGGGCTTCGGCGCCCGGTGCTTCCATGACGTATTCTCCGGCGCCCATCAGTTTGATAAGCGTGAGGGACAACTCGGGGAAATTCACGGGATCGGCCGCTTTGGCCGACAGCAGGAATTGCTCGAGAGCCGCGCCGTCGGGAGCCGCTGGCAAACTCGCCCCGCGAACGGTGGCCAGCTCGACAATCCGGTCCCACTTGGCGGGCGTATGGACCACCCGCCGGATCGAGGGAAATTTTTTCTCGGCGAGAAACCGTGCTGTCACGCCGTTGGCTGAGACCATCAGATCCTCGATCAGGTTCTTGGCTTGGTTGCTTTGTTCCGGCGCCAGATCGTGCAGTACATCACCTACAAAAACCGGCCGGGCTTGAATGGTCTGGAGGGAAAGTGCGCCGCGTTTTTGCCGAAGTGCGCGGAGCCGTTCAGCCACGCCGTTCTGGAGTTTAATGTTTTCAGCCAGACCGGCGAGCGTGCTGACGGCGGCCGGCATTGGTCCGCTGGCCTCCAGCCATGCGGCCACGCTGTTGTAAGCCAGCTTGGCTTGATTGTGGACAACCGCCTCGTAGACGTCCGATCCCGCGAGCGAGCCATCCGGTGCGAAAACCATTTCGATCACGATGGCCAGACGATCAACACCGAAACCCAATGAGGTGAGGTCGGTCGAGAGTTTCTCGGGCAGCATCGGGAAAATGCCGCCCGCAGTATAAACCGAAGTGGTGTTTTTTCTGGCGTGGACATCGAGTGCCGAGCCCGGCGGGACGAGGGAGGCGACATCGGCAATCGCCACGAGCACTTTGACCGCTCCATCGGGCCGGGCTTCGGCCACAGACAGCTGATCGAGATCGCGCGAATCGTCATTGTCGATGGAGCACCACAACAGCGCCCGCAGATCGCGGGTGGAGGCGGAAGTTTTCACGGCGGGCCCATGGATGGCGTTTTGCTCGGAGAGCGCGGCCGGAGAAAAATCTGGCTCCAAGCCTCGTTCAATCATCACCCGGTGGGCGATTCGTTTTAAAATCGAGCGCGACGGCAGGGCGGGGGTATTCATCATGGACTGGCAGGAATATACGTGGCCGGGCGCACGGTCACTCCTCAAAGTTCAAATCATTCATCCCCTCTACTGATTCACTAATACGGAAAAGGGCGGGCTGAAATCGTCCGGACGTGGTCAAGTGGTCTTACGCGAACACCGCACCGCCGAGGAGTTTTTCGTCGTCGTAGAGCGCCATGATCTGGCCGGAGGCGAGGGCGCGCTGGGGCTGGTCGAAATGGATGTGCGCGGTGAGCGGCGCTGACGGCGCGCCGGGGATCGGGCGTTCTGGCTCGGGGATGAATTCGATCGCAACCCGCGGGTCGCGGTAACGCACGCGACATTCGAGGCGGCGGGGCTTCGCGATTGGTTCACCCATAAAACTCAGGCTGTGTACTCGACACTCGCTGGTCCATAGGCCCGGGGCTTCCGGGCCGTCGAAGGCGACGAGCAAAGCGTGATCGTTCGCGCGCTTGCCGGTGACGACGTACGCCTTGTCGTCGGTGTTCGAGGGAATGCGAATGCCGCGGCGCTGGCCGATCGTGTAGTAGTGCAAGCCGCGGTGTTCGCCCAACACTCTGCCGTCAGTGGCGCGCACAATTGGACCGGGATGTTTCGGCACATAGGCAGTCAGAAAATCCGCCATCTTCACTTGTCCGATGAAGCAGATGCCCTGGCTGTCCTTTTTTCCGGCGGTGGTGAGCCGGGCCTCGGCGGCGAGCGCGCGCAGTTGGGGCTTGGTCAGGTGGCCGATGGGAAAGCGGGCAAAGCGGAGTTGCTCCTGGGAAAGCAAGGCGAGGAAGTACGACTGGTCTTTGTTAGGATCGAGACCTTCGAGCAGGGAGTAATTTGTCGGGTAGCCGCCGCTGGCTGCCGCGGCCGGTTTGTCGTGAGCAACGCGTCCGACCTCTGCGGGGCGATAGCACGCGGCTGAGGAAGAATCCTGCACCCGCCGCGCATAGTGACCGGTGGCGAGGGCGGTGAAACCCTCGGCTTGGGCGTAGCGGGCGAACACACCGAATTTCATTTCGCGGTTGCACATGACATCGGGATTGGGCGTGAGGCCGCATTGATAGCCGTCGAGAAGATAATCGACGACGAGCCGGCGATAATCCTCCATCAGATTGACCACGCGGAATTCAATCCCAAGCTGGCCGGCCACGGCGCGGGCGTCGTCGATGTCCTGCATCCACGGGCAATCACCGATGACATTGTCCTCGTTGATCCAGTTCTTCATGTAAGCGCCGACCACCTCGAAGCCTTGTTGCTTGAGGAGAAGGGCGGCGACACTGCTGTCGACGCCGCCGGACATGGCGACGAGGATGCGTTCCATGGTGAATAGGTGTTGGTTGGAGGAGAAATATTGCAAGCCCGCGCTGGAGACGGCGAAACAGGACGTGGCTCATGGAGTCCCGAATTGACCCGAAAAACGAAGACGATATTTTTCTAGCCGAATGGTTTGAGTCGGCATCGCGACCTAGGCTGTTCCTGCAGTTCGCTACCAAGCCCAGAACTTTATTAAATCAATCTTCTTTCGGCCGATTCGTGGGTCTCGCGGACAATTTGTCATGGTCCGGTTGATTTTGTTGAAGTTTTGTTTCCCCCCATCGCGATGCTTTACAGCGGGCTTTCGCGGCTTAGGCTCCTTGAATGCGGTGGCAAACAATGCTCTTTTTATTCAGCGGGACAGTGGCGTGGGCCCAGTCGAGCATTGTGACGCCGAAGCCCCCCAGGCCGTTCCCCGAGGTCGACCATGTGGTGATCATCAGCCTGGATGGCATGCGGCCGGATCGAATGCTTTATGCCAACATGCCTGTCGTGCGTAGCGTGCTGGCGAAGGGTGCTTATACCTTCTGGGCGCGGACCACGGCAGTCGCGGTTACGCTGCCCTCGCACGTGAGCATGCTCACGGCGGTGACGCCGCGAAAGCACGGCATTACGTGGAACAGCGACGACCTGCCTTTTTTGGAAACCGTTTATCCTGGAAAACCGACGGTGATGGAAATGGCGCGCCGGGCTGGTTATTCCACAGCCATGGCGGCGGGTAAAACGAAGTTTAGCACACTCGCCAAACCCGGCACCGTCCAGTTTTTGAGCCTGCCGCCGAAGGGCGGAGAAGGAAATGCGTTTACAGTGGAAGCGGCGGAAAAAATCATTCGCGAACACCGGCCCGACCTGATGTTCATCCATTTTCCCGACGTCGATGCCGCCGGACACCGCTACGGTTGGGATTCCCCCGAACAGCTCGAGGCCATTGAGCGGACTGATCAGGATTTGCAGCGGATCTTTGCCGCGCTGGCGTCGGCCGGAATCGCCGAACATACCGTGGTGATCATCACTGCCGATCACGGGGGCGCGGGAAAATTCCATGGTCCGGATGATCCGCGAAGCCGGCATATTCCCTGGATCATTGCCGGCCCGCATGTGCGGCCAGGAGATTTGACGCGCGATGAGGACCTCGTGGTGAGCACCGAGGACACGTGCGCAACGGCATGTTACCTGCTAGGTTTGTCGCAATTGCCGTACTTCGACGGCAAGCCCGTGCTCGCGGCTTTCGAGAACCCGCCGGCGCCATGAGTTCCCCTTTTCATGTCTGATCAAGCCCAACGCATCGCCCGGGCGTGGCTCATGTCCGCCTCCGCCGGCATCATTGAGCTGGACGCCGACTGGACTGGAGAATCATTGCCACTGCTCGCTCCCGGCGATAAGGCGTTTGCCTTCGCCGATCTCGGCCCCGCGGCTCTGTCAGTCTACGCCGACGAGTCCGGCTATTATGTCGATGAAGTCGGCATGCTGGTTTTCGTGCTGGATCCGATGGACCACAGCTGGGTGGATTTTTCCGTGATGCCGGTTTATGTCGCGGGCACTTTCAATGGCTGGCAGGACGCGGTCGGCCAGCTCGAGTGGTCGATGGTGCCGGAGCAGCTGAATGGACGGATGGTCTGGCTGCTCCGCCGGCCCGCCGGTCCGTTGCTCACCGATCCGCCGCAGCTTTTCAAATTTGTGACCGGCGACAACCGCTGGCTCGATTTGCCGCGCGATGCCACGAATCTGGTGCCCGATGGCAACGGCCACTTCAACCGCGGCATTCATCCGAACCGGACCGGTCGTAATCTTTTCCAGTTTACCACGACAGCACCGGTGCCGTTGAACCAGTCCTATTCCGTAATCCACGTGCGCGATGGCCGGCAGGCGCCTAAAACCCGACTGCGCCTCGGCCGTTTTTTTCACGCGATGCGCAGCGACCTTCCGCTCGGTGCCTTTGTCCAGCGCAATGGCAGCACGTTCCGGCTCTTTGCTCCGCGGGCGAAACATGTGCGGCTGTTCCTGTGCGAAAAACTGGACGCGCAACCGCAGGCGTTTGGCTATGAACTGGACCGCCGTGACGAGAACGGCAGTTGGAACGGCGTCTGGGAGGCCCACCTCGACCGCAACCTGCACGGCTGGTATTACTGGTATTCGGTCAGTGGACCTCAGGATGTGTTCGGGAATTTCAAACCCGGCGAAAAGATCCTGGATCCTTACGCACAGGCGGCGGTGGGCCGCGAAGGACCGGGCATCGTGCTGGATGCGGCGTGGGTGGGGCAGGCTGACCGCACTTTTGCCACCCCGCTTTGGCAGGACCTCGTGATGGTGGAGACGCATGTGCGCGATCTGGTCGCGCAGGCGCCGATCGCTTTAAGCGCGGAGGAGCGCCTGGGTTTCACCGGGCTGATCAAATGGGTGGAGAGTCCCGATTTCTACCTCAAGAAACTCGGGGTGAATGCGGTGGAGTTGCAACCCGTGCACGAATTCGACAACCGCACGCGGGAGGAATATCAGTGGGGATACATGACGGCGAATTTCTTTTCGCCGGCCAGTGGTTACGCGATGGACGGAGGGAAGGCGTCGCAGGTGAAGGAATTTCAGGAATTGGTGGCGGCGTTTCACCGGCAGGGTATCGCGGTCATTATTGATGTCGTCTACAACCACGTGGGTGAACCGGCCCACCTGCTGTTCATCGACAAGTTGTATTATTTTGAGCTGGATGACGACGGCGCGCTCGCGAACTGGAGCGGCTGCGGCAATGATCTCCGCTGCCGTTCCGCGATGGCGACGCGGCTCATCTGCGACAGCTTGATTCATTTTATCGAGACGTATGGTGTGGATGGCTTCCGCTTCGATCTCGCGGAGCTGATCGGGGTGGATGTGCTGCGCGAAGTGGAGGTGGCAGTGAAGAAAGTGAAGCCCGATGTGATCCTGATCGCCGAACCGTGGAGCTTTCGCGGGCACATAGCGGCGGCGCTGCGGCCCACCGGCTACGCCTCGTGGAATGACGGCTACCGGGATTTTGTGCGCGAATATGTCCGCGGCGGGGGAGCGGCGGACAAACTGGAATATTTCCTGAAAGGTTCACCCTGGCACTTTGCATACTGGCCGGCGCAAACCGTCAACTACACCGAGTCGCACGACGACCGCACGTGGATCGACGTGATCACAGAGAATCAGAATTTCAACGGCTACCATCCGACGCAAAACGACCGCCAGCGCACCCATTTGATGGTGGCGATCCTGTTCGCCTCGGTGGGTATTCCGCTGCTCGCGCAGGGGCAGGATTTTCTGCGCTCGAAATACGGGGTGAACAACACCTACCTGCGAGGCGACCTCAACGCGCTCGACTACCACCGGCCCGCGCGTTTCCCGGCAACGCACACCTACTTTTCGGACTGGATCGCGTTCCGGCGTTCGTACCGCGGCTATCTGCTCCGGCAGTGGTCACGCTCTTCAGAAGGCTTTTTCCGCTGTTGCGTGGTGTCCGGCGGAAACGGCTTGGTGATCATTTATAATGCCGATGGCAGTCAAGGCCGGGAGCGGCTGATGTTTGCCATCAACCCCCATACAGACAGCACGGCCATCCCGATCGGTGAATTTGCGGACTGGACCTGGGAACTGGTGGCGGATCACGAGTGTTTCTACACCAATGGTCGCCGGCCGCCGGGGCAGATCGTGACTCAGAATCTGTTTATTCCCGCCGTCGGTTGCAGTTTGTGGCGGTCGGAAAGGTGAGACAGGTCCGCCCGGCTTTGCAGCATTCGAGATAACCGACCCGCACAGATCGTCCGAACCCGGGCTGGACGGGAGAATCTACTCTATTGTCAGGTGTGAATTGGTCTATTTCACGGGATTTGTGCGCTGAAACCGGCTGATTTTTATATGGCGCGTATCTCGCTTGCCAAGGCATGGGACGTGCTTTTCATTGAGTGCGATTGCCGGTATTTCTGCCGGTCAATCCTAACGATCATAACTCATCACCACCATGGCAGTAAAAGTAGCAATTAATGGTTTCGGCCGCATCGGCCGCCTCGTTTTCCGCGCGCTGGTCGAGCAGGGTCTGCTCGGTACCACCCTTGATGTCGTCGCCGTCGGCGATATTGTGCCGGCGGACAATCTGGCCTACCTGCTCAAGTACGACTCCACACAGGGCAAGTTCCAAGGCACCGTTTCTTCCAAGAAATCCTCGCCCGACAAAGCCGAGGACGACGTCCTGGTGGTTAATGGACGCGATATCCACGTTGTTTCGGCCAAGTCTCCGGCCGAACTCCCATGGGCAAAGTTTGGAGTGGATCTCGTGATTGAGTCCACCGGTTTGTTCACCGAGGCCGAGAAGGCCAAGGGCCATATCACGGCCGGTGCCAAGAAGGTCATCATTTCCGCTCCGGCCAAGGGCGAGGACATCACCGTCGTGGTCGGCGTGAACGACGACAAGCTCGACCTCTCGAAGCACCACATTATTTCCAATGCTTC
>JANYDX010000487.1 GCA_025363395.1 Verrucomicrobiota bacterium | reverse complement strand
TCGAGGCCACCGCGAAGTACGCTGTTTTTTATGGAGAAGGGCGCGACACCTATGATGAACGCGGCCGGACGGCGCACGAATCGGTGTTCAATCCCAACGACGGACGCTTCCGCTGCCCCAATTCCCAACAAGGCTATTCCGGTTTCACCACCTGGACCCGCGGTCTGGCGTGGGCGATGATCGGCTACGCGGAGGAACTCGAATTTCTCGACACGTTGACCGAAGCCGAACTCGCCTCGCTCGGCGGCAAAACCAAATTGCGTGACATGATGCTCAAGGCGGCGTGCGCCACCTGCGACTGGTACATCGCGAACACGGCGCTTGACGGCATTCCCTATTGGGATGGCGGCGCGCCCCTCCTTGACAAACTCGGCGACTGGCGCGCACGCGAGGCCGAGCCTTTCAACGATTTTGAACCGGTGGACAGTTCGGCCGCGGCGATCGGCGTCCAGGGCTTGCTCCGTCTCGGTCGCTATCTGGGCACCGACACAGCGGATGGAAAACGCTACTGGCAGGCCGGGCTTACGACGATGCGCACGCTGCTAGCGGAACCATATCTGGGCACCGCGACCAATCACCAAGGTTTGCTCCTTCACTCGGTGTATCACCGGCCGAATGGCTGGGATCATATTCCCGCAGGTCGCAAGGTGCCGTGTGGTGAAGCCTGCTTGTGGGGCGACTATCATCTCCGCGAGGCCGCGCTTCATCTGCAACGCATCATCAAAGGTGAGCGATACCACACCTTCTTCGGTTGTCTCGCCGGTTGAGCCGGGAGCACGCGACTCAACGACAACTCCCTCCGCCATGCTATCCGCTTTCCCCTTTCAGAATCTCAGCAAGCTTTGTGTCCACACCATCACCACCAAGTCGTGGGCCATCGAGGTTGCGGCGGACAAATATGCGAAGGCGGGCGTCAAGGGAATCACGGTCTGGCGTGATGCACTGGCCGGAAGAAGTCCAGGTCAAGTGGGCGCGCGCATCCGTGATCGGGGACTCGAGATTGTTTCACTTTGCCGCGGAGGTTTTTTCGCCGGCTACACTGCCACTGAACGCCGTGCGGCGATTGATGAAAACCGCCGGGCCATCGCCGAGGCAAAAGCGCTGGGTGCGCCGCTCATCGTGCTCGTCTGTGGCGCCGTGCCCGGACAAAAGCTTTCGGAATCGCGCAAACAAATCCAGGAAGGCATCGCGGCCATTCTTCCCGATTGTGCGGCGATGGAAATAAAACTGGCGATCGAGCCGCTGCATCCGATGTACGCCGACTCGCGTTCAGCCATCAACACCCTCGCACAAGCCAACGACATGTGCGAGGCGCTCGCCTCTCCGCTGGTTGGCGTCGCCGTGGACGTGTATCATGTCTGGTGGGACCCGGCGCTTGAAGCGGAAATCGCCCGTTGCGGCCGGATCGGAAAAATCTTCGCCTACCATGTGTGCGACTGGCGGACGCCCACGATCGATCTGCTCAATGACCGCGGACTCATGGGCGAAGGCTGCATCCCGCTCCGCCGGATTCGTTCCTGGGTCGAAGCCGCCGGCTTCAGCGGTTTCAATGAAGTCGAGGTATTCTCCAACCGTCTGTGGGCGATGAATCAGGACGAGTATCTGCAGCAAATCGTCCGGGCCTATTCGGAGTTCGTCTGATCGCCTCCTTTTTTCACCGCATACGCTTTTTTCGTTCAACCATTTCCTCAATGAAAACTCATCGCATCGGCATCATCATGAACGGCGTCACGGGACGCATGGGCACCAACCAGCATCTCATTCGCTCCATCAAAGCCATCATTGATCAGGGCGGAGTGAGGCTCTCCGACCATGAAGTCATCATGCCCGACCCGGTGCTGGTCGGTCGTAGCGAAGACAAGTTGCGGGCCCTTGCCGCCCGCGTGGGTGTGCAGCGGGTTTCCACCAATCTTGATGCTGAACTCGACAAGCCCGAGAATCAAATCTACTTCGACGCCACCCTCACCGGGCAGAGGCCCAACGGCGTCCGCAAAGCCATCGCGGCGAAGAAACACATCTACTGCGAAAAACCAACTGCCACGACCTCCGCGGAAGCCCGCGCCCTCGCAGACGAAGTCACTGCCGCCGGCCTCAAGAACGGCGTGGTGCAGGACAAGCTCTGGCTGCCCGGCCTGCTCAAGCTGAAATACCTCATCGATACCGGATTCTTCGGCAAAATTCTCTCTGTCCGCGGCGAATTCGGTTACTGGGTGTTCACCGGCGAGTACGAAAAACTCCAGCGTCCGTCTTGGAACTACCGCAAGGAAGACGACGGCGGCATCATCGTGGACATGCTTTGTCACTGGCAGTACGTCATCCAGAATCTTTTTGGCGACGTGAAGTCACTCTCCTGTCTGGGCGCCACCCATGTGCCCACGCGCTGGGATGAAGCGGGCAAACCTTACAAGTGCACTGCCGACGATTCCGCCTACGCGACTTTCGAGCTGAAGAATGGCGTCATTTGCCATTTCAACTCCTCCTGGGCGGTCCGCGTGGACCGGGACGATCTGCTTACGCTGCAGGTTGACGGCACGCATGGCACGGCGGTCGCGGGCTTGCGTGACTGCAAAGCCCAGGCGCTCGCCGCCACCCCGCGATGCGTGTGGAATCCCGATGTCGACAGCCCAATCAAATACCAGGACGGCTGGACACGAGTCCCGTCCAACGACACGTATGACAACGCCTTCAAAGTACAGTGGGAACTCTTCCTCAAGCACGTCGTCACCGGTTCACCTTTCCCCTGGAGCCTGCATGAAGGCGCGAAGGGCGTCCAACTCGCCGAGCTCGGTCTTAAATCGTGGGCGGAGCGCAAGTGGGTCGACGTGCCCGGGCTGAAGTAACCTCGGCTCTTTCACCGGAGTGCGCAGAAAGCGCAGCGCTCCCGAAACAAATCTTCCATTACTTTCCTTCCTTCGGTGAAACTGAAATCCCCCAAAGAAAACCAGGTCATTCGCCACCTTTTTTTTCCCAGGCGTGAAAAATTCCTCCCATGTCTAAAATCGCACTCATCACCGGTGGTTCGCGCGGCATCGGCTTTGGCATTGCCAAGGCGCTCGCCGCCGAGAAATGGAATATTCTCATCAATGGCGTGCGGCCGGTTGATGACGTCACGGAACCATTGGATGAATTGCGCGCCACGGGAGTATGCGCAGGCTACGCGCGCGGTGACATCGGCAGTGCCGCCGGGCGTTCCAGCATCATGAGGGCCGCCAGGGAATTCGCCCGGGGGCCGGTCAATCTGCTCGTCAACAACGCCGGGGTTGCGCCGAAGGTTCGCGCCGACCTGCTGGATACTTCGGAGGAAAGCTACGATCACGTTGTCGACACCAACCTGAAGGGGGTGTTCTTTCTCACCCAGGCTTTTGCGCGCGACATGGTCGCAGCGAAAACAGCCGATGCAAAATTCGAGGCAGCGATCATCAATATCACGTCGATCTCCGCCACTGTGGTCAGCATCAATCGCGGCGAGTACTGTATTGCCAAGGCCGGCTTCGCCATGCTCACGCAACTTTTCGCCGCCCGTCTCGGCGGCGATGGAATTCCGGTGTACGAAGTACGCCCGGGCGTGATTAAAACCGACATGACGGCGGGAGTGACGGAAAAATACGACCAGCTTATCGCCAATGGACTTTGCGTTCAGTCCCGCTGGGGTTTTCCCACCGATGTAGGCCGAGCAGTTGCGGCGCTGGCCCGCGGAGATTTTTCGTTTTCCACCGGACAAGTCATCATGGTCGATGGCGGGCTTACCATGCCGCGCCTCTAAGCGACCGGTATTAAAATTATTATTCGTGCATTGAGTGCACCCCTGCGTGGGCGCCGCATTTTTTTGAAACAAAAAGGCAACGATTTTCCGGTGTGACCAGTGCAATAAATAATTCACCTGTTCGACACATTTGGGAACCGGCGAAAACTTGCCGTTTCTATAGCCTAAATGCATCAAATTCAGCTGCCACTAGGGCCGAAAAAAGTCATGTCATAAACGAGGTAAATAATCACTAGCCTACCGGCTAATATCCTTTGAAAAGCGGCCGTGATACTCTTTGTTGAACAACTGACCACACCCATGCAGCCTTCTTGCAATCCTCCATCAGTCAATGCGCCGGCGAGCGCCCATGTTAACCACTTGCCGGTTTGGAAACGCGGAATCGATTTAATCTGCTGCGTGTTGTCGCTCCCCTTTCTCGCCGTGCTCACGGTCGTGATGACGGTCTTGACCAAACTGGTTGCGCCGGGCCCGGTTTTTTTCCGGCAGGAACGCATCGGTTGCAATGGGCGTCGTTTTTGGATTTATAAATTCCGCACGATGCGCGTGGATGCCGACACCACCGGGCACCAGAC
>JANYDX010000542.1 GCA_025363395.1 Verrucomicrobiota bacterium | reverse complement strand
TTGATATTCACCCCGTTCTTTTTCCACTGATACGTCGGCGCCGGCGTGCCGCTGGCGGCGGCCGTAAAGGTCACCCCGGTCCCGGCTGTCACCGTCTGGCTCGCGGGCTGAGTCGTGATCGTCGGGGCAATGTTGGCGTTGAAAGAAATCACGGTGGCCGAATAGGAGGCGAAGGAAGCTGGAAAAGTTGACCCTGAGATTCCCATGCTGGACGTGACAATATCAGCCGCACTGCCAGCGGAGTCCTGCGGTTTGCCGTAGGCATAGACCGTCGCAGACGGCGAAGGAGTGTAACCCGTCAGAGCGATGTTCGCGCTCAGTGCGTTCGCGGGATCCTTGTTGATGATCAGTAGACTCAACGTGCCGTCGGCCCGCTTGGCCGCGAAGACGGAGAGCAGGGAATTGTTGCTCGCGGCCGAGACAATCGTGTCCCCGCCCCGGGCGAAGCGCGACAACAGCTTAAACACATAATAGGTCGGATAGGGGTCGTACGAGGTCGTCGACCCAAAGGAAGAGGGCGAGGAAAGAATTCCGTAGTCGCCATATTGGCGGGAGCCATACAGCGAAGAATCGTTGTTGTTGGTGTTCTCCTGGCCGTTGCGGAGATCCCACCACATCAGGCCATTGATTTCGGTTTGCAGTACGTTGCCGATACTGTCGGCGAGGTAGAGACCGTTGACCAAACTCGTCGTCTGTTTGCCTGGTTTGCCGTAGACGGAATTATTTTCGGTCACGACAATTTCAACTCCAGCCCCGGCCGCTCCCATATAATCACTCAATTGTTGCCGGAGACTGGCCGCATCGCTCGGCCACGTCTTGGCTTTCTGCAGTAGATTCGCGTCATTTTCAGGATTGCCCGGCTGGTCTGCTTTGGGCGCTTGTTCGTATCGGTGATAGATAATGTAG
Organism: Verrucomicrobiota bacterium; assembly: GCA_025363395.1. GTDB lineage: Bacteria > Verrucomicrobiota > Verrucomicrobiia > Opitutales > Opitutaceae > Lacunisphaera. The sequence goes on along the minus strand of JANYDX010000542.1, from coordinate 8,695 downwards.
TCGGGGGTAACTCCCAGGGATTTCAGTGTCGCCAGCACCACCGGCGTCCAGCCTTTGTGCTGCTGACCCGTGCGCGGATTGGTGACCAATTGTCCGGCCGGAGATTTGGAATCCAAACTGTCCTCACCCGCCTCCACGACCACGCCGATTTTAATGGAAGGATCCACCGCCTTCATCTTAGCGATGTAATCTTTCGCCACCGTCGCGTACGTGATGGGGTCCCATTGCTTCGCATGTGTGTCCGTTTCCCATGAACCGTAATTTTCGTTTCCGATTTCCCAATATTTGATCCCGATGGGGGTCGAGCGGCTCATCCGCAAAAAATCCATGCCGTCACCGTTACTCAGCGGCGCAGACGCACGAAGCGTCGCCCAAAAACCGGCCGTTTTCCAATCGAACCCCTTTGCATCAGGCCCGATCGAAGCACCTGCTCCCGCCGAGGAGTTGGTGTACGCAACCCATCCGGCCGCTTCTTCGGGCGTGCCGGTGCCATAGTTGACCACGGCAAACGCCTGACTGTTCAAACCCGTGATCAAACTCGTGTATTTATCGAAGCCAGCGCTCCACGTCCACGTGTTGGCAAGCGTCGTATTCGTCCGCCAATGGTATTCATCCGACAGCGACCCGCCTGGAATGCGGACCGTACGCAAACCCGCTGCCTGGAGTAGTGAGATCGTTTGAGGCGAACCTGAGTTTCCATCCCAAGCGACCGCGTTTACTCCAAAGACCCGCTCGTCAACCGAGCGGACAGACTGCGATGCATTGACGGTCAGGCTGACTTGCGCCCGTGTGAGCACCGGCAAGATCAGAGTCAAAACCAAGAAGAGACTGGTGGGGTGGGTAAGGCGGCGCGAAAGTTGAAACGAAGGCATGTTAAATGGGGGGCGGAAATGGAGAAGGAGGAGCTAAAACACGTACCTTAATTGGGGATAAAAGCGAGCCTCGTGAAATCTTACAGTTTGCTTTTTGCCGCGCGAAATCCCGAGTTTTATCCCGCGCCGTTTCAAGCAATTACGAACCGCGCCACGACCATTGATGAGGCAACTCAGCCTATTTTAGCCAATCCCCGGGGACCGGTTCGAGGAAACGATCCGCTATTCCTGCCCTAACATCCTCAAAAATTCTGCCTCATCGATGATGACGACGCCCAGCGAGCGGGCGGCATCGAGCTTCGACCTACCGCCCCCGCCAGCCAGAATCCAATTCGTCTTTCGGCTCACGACGGAAGCCACCTTTCCGCCCGCCGCGGTGATTTTTGCCACTGCCTGCGCCCGGCTGAGGTTCGGCAGCGTTCCGCTCAGGACGAAAATCTTTCCCGCTAAAAACGCCCCACTCGCCGCCACCCCCTTCACCGGCCGTACCCCCGAGGCCAGCAGACTCTCGACCACCTGCTGGTTTTCGACCTGCGAAAAATGAGCCAGAACTGCGCGGGCCGCTGAGTCGCTCACTCCGGGAATCAACAGGCGGCCATCCTGGAAAAAATATTCGCGGCGTCCCCGCGCCAGTTCAGCCAGGCCGCCAAACGCACACGCCAAATCGCGCGCCGTCGTCGCACCCACCTGCGGAATTCCCAGGCCGTGGATAAATCGCCACAGTTCGGCGTGTTTGCTCTGTTCAATCGCAAGGAGGAGATGATCGGTGGATTTTTCACCCTTGCCGACCAACAACCGCAGTTCCTCCCGGCGCAAACGATAGAGATCAGCGACATTTTTCACCCCGCCTTTCTCCACTAAAGTGTCCACCATCGCGGGCCCGAGGCCGGAAATTCCCACGCAAGCCGCCGAGGCGAAATGCTCCACGCGGCGCTTCACTTGCGCCTGACAACTCGAGTTGGGACAGCGCCACGCCGCTTCACCGGAACTGCGGACCAGGTCGGCCCGGCAGATGGGGCACGCGACGGGAAAGACGTAGGGTTTTGTGTCGGGTCGGCGCTTCGCTCGGTTCACACCCACAATCGCGGGAATGATCTCACCTGCCTTCTCGACGTAAACAAAATCACCCACGCGAATATTCCGTCGCGCGATTTCATCACCGTTGAAAAGCGAAGCCCGGGCCACCGTCGATCCGCCGATTTTCACCGGGTCGAGCTCAGCCACCGGAGTGAGCACACCCGTCCGGCCCACTTGCAACGTGATCGCCCGCAGTTGCGTCTCGATTCGCTCAGGACTGAATTTGTACGCCATGGCCCAAAGCGGCGCCTGCGTCGTCACGCCCACCTGATCCTGCAACGCAACCGCGTTCAGCTTCACGACCACACCGTCGATCGGAAAGCCTAGCCGCGCACGCTCCCGCCCCACCGCTTGCACCGCCTGCCACATGGCGTCGGCCCCCCGCGCCCGCCGGGGCGACTCAATCGTCGGCAAACCCCAGGCCTGCAGCTGACGGAGCAAGGCCAACTGTGAGTCCGGACGCGTCCCCACCGGCTCGCAAGCGCCGACACCATAGAAGACAATCTCCAGCCGCCGCTTCGCGACTTCAGCGGACGCCAGCTGCTTGAGGGTGCCGGCCGCCAGATTTCGCGGGTTAGAATATTGCGTTTGGCCGCCGCTCTCCCGCTCACGATTGATGCGCTCGAACTCTGCAAACGACAAGTAAACCTCCCCGCGCAATTCGATCACTTCGGGGATCGGATTGGTCGCGCCCGCCGGCGTCACTGCCCGCAAACTCTTCCTCAGCGTGTGGATCGTGAGTAAATTTTCCGTCACGTCATCGCCCTCCACGCCATTCCCGCGCGTCACCGCTCGCACCAGTTTTCCTTTTTCAAAAGTCACGCTGATCGCCAGTCCGTCGAACTTCGGCTCCACGACATAGTCGAGTTCATGCTCCCCCAGCTGCCTCTTCAAGCGGGCGTCAAACGTCCGCAGTTCCGTTTCAGTGAAACTTTTGTTCAAACTCAACATCCGCACCCGATGACGGCAGGTCGCGAACGAACCGACGCGATCATCACCCACTTCAGCGGAAACGCCGCCATCGTGCACCGCGTTTGTAAATTCCACTTCCAACGCCGCCAGCTCCCGCTTGAGCTGATCGTAGGCGCCATCGCTGATCACCGGCGCAGATTTCTTGAAATAAAGCTCGTCGTGATAAGCGATCTCCCCGCGCAAAACATCGATGCGCTCGCCGGCTTCAGACGCGCTGAGATGGCTGACTCCAGCGGCGATTGAGTTGTCCGCAGAAGCTGCGGTCAGCGAAGGAACCAGCGATAGTCCCGCCATTATCCCGCTCGCCAAAATCAAGCGACCGGTTGTCACCAACCAACGATACGAATGAGAATTTTTCGGTGGGGCCATACTGCCGTGTCTCCATTTGCGCCCGTGGCCCCGGGCAGATTGATAAACGCACCACCATCACTAGGGCGGTAAATTCGTACCGTCAAGCGACCGTGCGACCGACGGGCAATCGACGGCTGGACCAAAGTTTTCCGCCGCGGAGGCTCTAGCTTCCGCGCTAGCAGCACCCACGCTTGATTTATTTCTACGTTACCAACCCCACCCCAAGGCCGGACTCTGTTTTCAGCTCTGACTCTGTTTTCAGCTCCCGCCGCATCGGTTGGGTGCAGCGCCTGGCAGGCTCCTGTTTCATTCGCTTACGCCTTCGAGCGTCGCCTTCATATCGACGATTGGTGTTCCATCGAATGCTTCAAGGTTCTCGGAGAAATCGGGAGCCGGGCTTTTGCGCTGGCAGGTAATCGTTGGTAGCGTCGAAGGAAAGATAAGGTTCATTCTCACTACGCTCTTGTCTGCACCAGGCGAAAAGCGGGCGGAAGCACGCGGGGGTTTTCCCCGCACTGGTGAAGCCCTGAAAGAAACGCGTAGCGTCGACTGGCTCGGCACCCGCTTGATGCCAAGCAGCGCCGGCATCATCGGATCGAGCCGCAGGTACGCCACGTGCGTGAGTTTCTTCGCCCCGCAGAGCAAACCCTGCACGAAGCTGAGCACTTTGGTGATCGGGAGGAGCCCGTTGTTCGAGGTCGGCTGCCGGTGCGGCATGCTTTTCGTCACCAGTCCGCGCCAGCCGCTCCCGTGCAGGAATGACCAGAACGTCGCTGTCCCGGCGTGAGGGCTGAGTCGCTGGTCCGTGAACTCAATTTGAATCGACTGACCGGCACTTTGGAACTTGATCTTTTCGGCCACCGTTTGGTGATTTGGGTCATCGCCCTGCGATTGAGGTTTTTTCATTCACCATCAGTCAATCCCCCAACGGTGGCCTGCTTTCAACTGCATCGATACGGCTTAGTTGAGGCATCGCAGAACCCGCCACTTGATCAGGAAGCGAAAGGTGAATTGAATGTTTTAGAATCAATACTTTCACAAGAACGTATTCGGCTGTGGGAGCTGGCACTTTGTTGAGCCACTTTCATTTCTTATCTCCGTTTCGCGCCTTAGACTCGGCCATAACCTTCCAAGAGATGCCAAAGCGATCAACTACGATTCCGTAACGGTCGGCGAAAAATATTTTGTGCAGAGGGATTTGGATTTGACCGCCATCGCTGAGAGCCGCGAAGAACCGTTCGGCTTTCTCAGGAGTCTCCACTCGGAGAGTGAGCGAGAAGCCGGCGAAGGGCGTTTCGGCAGTTGGCTCCTCGCAACTGCAGTCCGACGCCATCAACTCCGTGGAACCGATGCGAAAGGTAGCGTGAAAGACCTTTCCCTCCCGTCCTGATATTGATAGCGAGGGGTCGGGACAGTCGCGAAACCTCATCAAGAAGAGAATCTCCGCGTCAAGCGCCCGGCCATAAAACGTGACCGCTTCTTCAGTACGTCCGTAAAAATTTAGAGTCGTTTGAACGTCCATGAATTGTCTTATGCGTATAATCGCCCAGCTATTAAAATGCTGCCCGAGCATCGAGCCCCGAAAATCGGCAATGCATTGAATCAAGGCGCAACGAAGAAAATCCGTTCTGATTTTTTACCGGTTCAACGTGGCTCAGCAATTATTACCAGCCACCTGGGCGAATACCCCGACCTGAGCCGAAGATTGGATTATGCGACTGCGGATGGGCTCAATCAAAATCATGATTTATGGCGGAGGATGCGGTTAGGGAAAATCAACTTCGTTAAAAGCCCAAGTGCTTATGAGGTGGACGTTATTTCCCGATCCGGCCTAAATCAACATTCTTGTCGGGCGCAGGCGTGGCGCCGCCATGTTCATATCACTCCCACCTCCCATGCGAAAATTTTCCCGCATCTTCCTCAGCGCCGGCCTGCTGTTGTTCGCGGGGTGCTCAGCCATTCAACGCAAGCTCCTGTTTTATCCAAGTCACCACGGCCGCGACAATGGACTGGCCGCATGGAAATTGGACGGGAAGATCATCGGCTTCTGCCGGCAGGTTCCGGACCCCGCGAACGTTTGGCTGCTGCTGCATGGCAATGCGGGACAGGCCGCGGATCGCGCCTACGCCATTTCCTCTTACTCTCAGCGTGACTCGGTTTTCATCATGGAATATCCCGGTTACGGCCCCCGAGAAGGGGAGCCGTCGAAAGCCTCCTTCGATGCGGCCGCGGTGGAAGCCTATCTGCTGCTGAAAAAAACTTTCGCAGCAACTCCTGTATGCGTCGCGGGAGAATCCATTGGCACTGGGCCGGCATGCGCCCTCGCAGGACAATCGCAGCCTCCGGCAAAAATAGTCCTCTTGGTTCCGTTCGACACCCTCAAAGCGGTGGCTCACGATCATTTTCCCCACCTGCCGGTGGGCCTCATCCTTGGCGCATCCTGGGACAACATTGAGGCTCTCAAGAATTATCCGGGGCCAGTGGAGATTTTCGGGGCTGCCCAGGATAACGTGATAAAAATCGAACACGCGAAGGCTCTCGCCGACAGTTTTCCCGCCGCAAAATTCCACCGCATCGAGGGTGGCCATAACGATTGGTCAACCGCCGGCCGGGTGGAAATCCGCAATCCATGAGTGCGGTAACACCGCACCCTACACCCAACGACAACGCATGAAAAAACCCAAGCTGGATCACTGCGTCATCACTGTCTCCGAGTGGGAACGCTCGAATCGCTTCTATTGCGAAGTGATGGGCGCGGAGCTGGTCGTGTTTCCTCACGGCTGGGCTTATCGCTTCGGCGACGAGCAATTAAATGTCCACGGCCCCAGCCAGCCCGGTGCCCCGAACGCGCGCCTACCCGTGCCCGCCGGCGGCAGCGATCTGTGCTTCGAGTGGCCCGGCGCGATCGAAGAAGCCGTCGCCCACCTCCAGCACCACGGTGTTCCAATCGAAGTCGGCCCCGCCACGCGCACCGGCGTGAAAGGAAAAGGCAGCAGCGTTTATTTTCGCGATCCGGATGGTTCTCTGATGGAGTTTATTTCCTACGGCTGTTCCCCCGCCGAGTAGTGAAAACAGTTGAATCAAACCCGCCCGACTGAGTCTCAGGCAACTCGACCTCAAGCCTTTCCCCTCTCATGAAAAAGCTCCTCCGGTTTCTTCTCCTCCCCCTCGCTGGCGTCGCCCTCTGGGCACAGGATGACCCAAAGCAGTCGCAAGCTTGGGCCCCGGTACCGGCAATCGTCACGCCGGGGATCAACCAGGCGCCGCCCTCGGATGCGATCGTGTTGTTCAATGGCACGACCCTCGACTCGTGGGTCGCTGAAAAAGGCGGGCCGGCCGGCTGGACGGTCGAGAACGGGGAACTCACCATCAAGCCCGGCAGCGGCGCGATCGCCACCCGTCAGGCCTTCGCGGATTGCCAGCTGCATCTCGAATGGCGCACCCCCGCCGTCGTCACCGGCGAGGGTCAGGGCCGGGGCAACAGCGGCGTATTTTTGCAGGGCCGCTACGAGGTGCAGATCCTCGACAGCTACCACAACTCCACCTACGCGAACGGCCAGGCCGGGGCCGTCTACAAACAGCATATTCCTCAGGTGAATGCCTCGCGTCCGCCGGGCGAATGGCAGGCCTACGATATCATCTACACCGCGCCGCGCTTCAACAACGACGGCTCGCTGAAAAACCCCGCACTCGTCACCGTGCTCCACAATGGCGTGCTCGTGCAGGATCACGTCGCAATCGCCGGTTCGACCGCCAACCGCGGTCTGCCCAAATACGAAAAACATCCCTTCCAGCAGCCACTCGTCCTGCAGGAACACAAGAATCCGGTTTCGTTCCGTAACATCTGGATTCGGGAACTTGGCGTAAACCGCCTGCTCAACGGCACGGATACCCACGGCTGGTATTCCTTTCTCGAAAAACTGGGGAAGAACAACGACCCCGAGGGCAATTTCAAAATCGAACAAGGACTGCTCCACGTCGAAGGCAAAAACTTCGGCTATCTCGCCACGGACCAGCCCTACGCCAATTACTACCTCAAGGTCGTCTTCAAGTGGGGCCGGCATCAGTACGCGCCGCGCGCCACCGGCAAGCGCGACAGCGGTGTCCTCTATCATTTCAGCCCGGGCGTACCCGACAAGATCTGGCCCAAATCCATCGAGTGTCAGGTGCAGGAAGGCGACTGCGGCGACTACTGGTGCGTGGACGGCGCCACCACGGACTCACCGAATCCGTTCCTCATCGAGTGGAACATGAAACACATTCCGCGCACCGCCGACTTCGAGCATCCCACCGGCGAATGGAATACGATTGAGATCATCTGTAACGGCAACCAGACGGAACACTACGTCAACGGTCACCTCGTCAACTCCGGCACGAACGCGAATGTCACGTCCGGAAAAATCCTGCTCCAGTCCGAGGGCGCCGAGGTTTACTACAAGAGCGCGGACTTGATTCCGTTTTAAAATTCGGGCCCCGTTGCTGCAACCAATCGCAGCCCTGAGCCGGCTCATTTTCGGCGCTTCAACTTCGCCCGCACCCGCTTCACCACTCCACTCAGGCGGCTGGCTGGAGCTTCACCGCGCGTCAGCACCCATTTGGTGTGCGGCACCAGCGTCCGCACGATGTGCTCGGGCGCGGTGTTTTTTTCCGAAACGCTGCCCGCCAGATCGATGCCCGCCAGCCCAAACACGTGGCGGACAAACGCGGAGCAATAAAATGCCTGCTCCCGCGCCAGCAAATTTTCGCGCGGCTGCCAGCTCGGATGCCGCATGGCCCAGACGGTGCCGGCAATCTCGCGAAGCGAATAACGCGTGCCTCCGGACACCAGTTCGAGCGCACCCGCGAGCACACACTTTTCCTGTTCCGCAGTGAGGCCAAAATCCAGGATCGCAACCGAGCTGTTCGCGGTGTCGTCGAAATATTTCGTCGTGCGATTCTCCTGCACGCCCAGCCGGATGTGCTTCGATTTAATATCGAGATCCGACTCAATCACCCAATGGTGTCCGTCCTGGCGGCGGCCTTGAAATAAAAACGCGTGCGACCAGCGGCTCCAGGCGTGCTCCACGTTGAGGTGGCGTTGCGCGCGCCCGATCAGCCGGTTGATCAACTCCGGCCCTCCGATCAAGCCGACCCGGCCCGGCGCCGCGTATCGTTCAAAAAATTCCTGATTGGTGAGACCCTCGACGATGATGGTTTCCGGCATGCGATTAGAAACTGGTGTGACGCCCTCATCACAAAACTCAATCCCACAGAAGGGCGCCTAGGCCGCGAGATCACTTGAAGTTTTCAGATCCCCCCCCCGGGGGGGGGGGATCTGAAAACTTCAAGTGATCTCGCGGCCTAGGCGCCCTTCGGTGGGATTGAGTTTTGTGATGAGGGCGTCACACCAGTTTCTAATCGCATGCCGGAAACCATCATCGTCG